>NZ_JBFHFD010000011.1:0-41121 GCF_041583735.1 Novipirellula sp. | reverse complement strand
AGCAACACGTGAGTATTATTTCACCGACAGCTGGCAGTGTCTAGAAGAACATGTTGACACCTCCAACACCCCACGACGTCAATACGTTTGGGGCATGCGTTACATCGACGACCTTGTAGCACGAGACCGCGATATCTCGCCTTCGGGTGGGCTTTTAGGCGAGCGACTATACTTCCTGGCCGATGCCAACTGGAACACAACGGCTATTGTCGACGCCTCCGGCATCGTTCGAGAGCGATACGAGTACGATCCGTACGGCATACTGTCTTGCTTCGCGGCCGACTTCACGCCGCGATCCAGCAGCAACTACAACGTTCTCTACACGTATACGAGTCGCGAGTGGACACCGGTCGCCAGCCTCTACTACTTCCGTAATCGTTGGTATGACCCACAACTCGGCCGGTTTAGCTCCAGAGATCCTATCGGGTATGAAGGAAGCATGTGGAGTCTTTACGAATATGTAATGTCGGGCCCACTGATTGCAATGGATCCTTTAGGGCTCCAGCGCGGCGTAGGCCCCGTAAGACCAGGCATTAGACCCGGCACAGGTCAGCCCAGTACGAGGCCGGGAACAAGACCGGGATCAGAGCCATGGCCGACGAACGAATCAAATGGGTCAAACCTCTTTGTTGAGTAAGCAAGCTGGTGCACCAGCGTGAAGCGGCGATTAGCTTCAGCTAATGCAGCAGCGATCAGTCACATATCGATGGTATGTGGCAATGCGTTTTGCTACACCGCCACACGTTATCCAAACGGCAGCGAGGTTACACTCCACTTCAAAACCAATGGCCTGATCAAATGTTCCCAATGTCCAGCCTTGTCGACATAGAGTTGGCCGTTTTGACGGAGTACGAGTACTTAGGGCGGGGGAGCGTCTTCTAGCAGGATAGTTTCGAAGCAGGGAAGCGTGATGAAAGTTTGTGTGCTGCTTTTAACTCATCAATCAAAAACGACGATCTTTGAGCATTTTGATTCGATCGAATTGCCTCCTGGATGGAGCAAGTATCTTCTTGTCGACGAGAATTCGTGTGCGGTGAGTGAGTTTGGCGATCGCAGTGTTGTGGGGTTCTGTCACGAGAGTTTAGTGAAGGTCGGTTATCATCCCATCTCAGGAACACTCATTCCAGGGAGCGCCCATTTTCCTGTGATTGAGTTTGCGTACACTCGCAAAGTCGATTTCGTATGGGCGATCGAGTTTGATGTGCAGTGGACAGCGAGTTGGCTTGATTTTTTTAATGAGTTTGACGATTATGCGGACTTTTTGGCAACTCGAGTGCGCCGATACGAAACGGATGCGAATTGGTGTTGGTGGGATTCGCTGAAACCACCTCCTGGTGCAACAATCGAGTGGAACCACCCGAACGCCTCGCTCGCGTCATTCAATCCGATTTACCGGTTGTCAGCTGCCGCTGTTTGTGCGTTGCGGAAGCGATTCTTGTTGGGCTGGTCAGGTCACAACGAGGTGACGATCCCGACCTTGCTTGAACAGGAGGGGCTAGTCGTCGCGGACATGGGCGGGGCGGGCGAATTCACTCCCACCGCACAACGCGAGCGTATCTATTCATTGGAAACGATGCGGTGGAGACCGGAATTCAGCCTAGAAGACGTTTCTACGCTTGAACCCAATATGCTCTATCACCCAATGAAACATTAAGATGGCAGAGACGCGGACAAATCAGTGGGGAAGGGGGGGCAAAAGATGGTCTCCTATCTGCGCCAGATTGAAGCGACTCTTGAGCAGCACGCCAGGAGGCGGGCTTATTCATTGGCGGGCTGCATACCCGTCATGCGACTTTGTGCAGCAATTGATACCCCAATCCGATCCGTGCAACTCGCCGAAGATACTGAACTATGTGACTTGGGGGCGATGTCTTAGCTTTCCCCCAAGTCAGCGATTCACAATGAAACTGTTGGTTCGAAAAGCGAGCTATCGGCCGCCCACCGCAAGGTCAGAGGGTGAAATCCGAGCCAGCGAATGAACCAACTCGTCGACGTATTGGAAGTGTCCAATTCGCATGAAGACTAAATGTCGTGACCGGATTTCTAAGGTTCGGCTTGTTGCTCCGGCCTTATGGCGTGCAATACAACCGTTCATTTCATGATTACACCTATTGGATGCACCGGTAGTTCTGGGTTCGGTGGATGCCTAGTTGCCGGTTCCCGCCTTTTTGCCGCACACGTACGCTTCCGCTATCTCGACAGCGGCAAGCGAGCCTTGTCGACAAAACGTACTTGAGACGCGGTTCTTTTTCTCCGTTGATCGAAGCTGGATACGAAAAGGTGCTTTCCCGCGAGCTGCTCCACGCTTTGAAAACATGGAAGAATCGCCCAATTGCTTTGAAATCGGGGGCTATAGGAGAAAAGAGGGTTGGCTTTGTTGGCGGTTTGGCCAACGGCTAACAATTCAAACGTATTCATTCTCGTGTTTCTTCGGGACGCCCGGTTTGCAAGGGGAGCCGTTTGTTTGCCTCGCTCCAAGCAAAAGCTCTCGTTTCCTATGGCCCATTCTTGGTAGCACCACAATAACATGGAATTTGCAGTGCAATGAAACATGTCAGAGGAGGGGACTTGTGCGGCTTTCGAAAGAGCCTAGTTCGTCTGTCGGATTGCTTTTGGACCGTGCCCATCATCACACGAAGACTTTCAGCACAAAGTTTTTTTCCCACAGAACGCAATGAGGGCACCATGTACGAACTGATTTTACAAAAACTTGAGCAAATTGAATTGCAACTCGTCGCGTTGGTAGACGAGAAGCAAGTCCAAGAATGGTACGACACTAAGACCGTCGCGGAAATGCTGGATCGGTCGTCGTACAGCGTACGCGAATGGTGCCGACTCGGTCGCGTGCGAGCTACGAAACGAGCGTGTGGCCGTGGGAGCGCCAAGGAATGGATGATCTCGCACGATGAAGTGCAACGAATTAAGTCGGAAGGACTGCTTTCCCGGGAAGTTGTATGATTGAATGAGCCCGATCAATGACTTGATCATTCTGTCATGCCCAACATGACTCGACTGAAATGTCCGGGTATTATCCCACCGCCGTATTGCAGTTTTCGATATTCAAACCGAGTTCGGAATGTGCGCCGAAGCAATAGGTGAATTCTGCCCTGCCAGCTGCGGGGCGTGCCCTTACGGTTCAATTCAGTAAACTCAAGCAGACTGCCTATCAAGCGTTACGCGAGACCTAGGCTGAGTGATTCCGATGTGATTTCGATGAGCATGAGGAACGAACCAAGGGCGTAGTAACGGCGATAGATCGACTATTTGGGATTACGCTTTGGTCGCTATCCTGGCTCTAATGACGCAGTGATGTTCGGTATGCAATTTCAACATCGGGATTGGTTTGCTTGGGGTGGATTAGATAAAGAACAGAAAGCTCCCAAAGCAAGAACATGTCGAGAATTTTTGCAACCGGGTTACTCCACGGATTTGCTTTAGAAAAATATCAGACAAGTTTTGGATCAATGTGCCGCCCGCAATGTTGATGAAGGCGGCCAAGAAGAAAAAGCTTCACCTAGAACACAGAGGAATCGATGAGTCTTCTACGAGATATCCAGAATAACGCTATTGACGGATCCACCGACCTCTCGTCGCTGCTCCGAAGCTGCACTGTCCTCGGTGCTCGTCTAGGGAACGACGATTTCAGAAATTGGGTTTCAAACGAACTGAACGGATACCAAGACGCCAAATCGTTGCCTGACTACCGAGTCTTGGCTGTCAGATCGAAAGGAGACTTCTACGGGCCATTCGGAAGCGGGCTTCGCAATGCGGACATCCCTCCTATGTCAATACCCGCGGATTTTCGAGACCGCCTTTTCTATTGCCGCATCCAGGACCCAGTCGCCTCGATTCAAGACCTTGTTAAAAAGGCTGAGTCATCGCTTCGGGGCCCGTGGCCCGTCGAACTTACGCAGTACGCTGGGAATGAAATATTCGAAAATTACAACTGCCTGCAGGCTTGGCAGTCAATTCCGTGTAACACTATGGTTGCACTGCTAGATGCGGTCCGCAACCGATTGCTTAGTTTCGTGTTGGAGATTGAGGCCGAGGAACCAGACGCAGGGGAGGCGCCGATCAACTCAGAGCCGATTCCTGATAAAGTCGTCTCGCAGATTTTCAACACGATCATAATGGGTGACGTACAGAACATGTCCGCAGGAGGAGAGCATGTCCAGCAAACCGTTCAAACGATCGAGCCACTAAATTTTCAATCGCTTGCTGATTGGTTAAATCGCCAGGGCGTCAAAATGACCGATGTCGAGCATCTAAAATCTGCCATCAATGATGACGAAGGTACAGCGGAGGCTGGCATTGGTCAAAACGTCAAGCGTTGGCTCGCCTACATGCAGCAAAAGGCAGCAGATGGTTCGTGGAAGGTTGGAACGTCGGTAGCGGGGAGTTTGCTCGGTAAAGCACTTGCCAGGTACTATGGGTTAACTGGCGATTAGTTTCCACTCGCTCCCTATCATCTTAAACACTTGGCATCCGCAGTTTTGGTGCTATCGGGGGGCAACCGCACCTTATCGTGTATGCCGGGCAAAGGTTTATATTCACTGTTCCGCGAATGTAACGCAGCGTCGGTCGCGGGACTCTGTGACCGAGCCAATGCAGAATGTCGATAAGCGGAATCCCGGTTTGTTGGCTTCGTTCATAGTGGTCACGTCAAGCGAAAGGCCGCCAACTTTTTCGTCAACTCCAACTTGTTCGCAATACTGTTTGGCCAGCCTCTGAATCCGGCGGAGTTCACATCAGGACGATGGTGTACCGCCGCCAAAAGCGGGCGGAGGGGATTGCGGATATTTTGTTGGTGATAATGGTGCCCCACCTTAGCACATGTGGTTTGCGACAAAATCGCGAATACCATCGATCATGCGAGTTACGTCACCATCCTCGAATTCCTCTGGATGTCCATGGGCGGCTGCGTTGCGAATCTTGGCCCAAGCCCTGATTTGCTCAGCCCTCATCTTGTTGTAGACGCCTTCGCGGGCGAGGTCGTCGTTCATCGTGTTCAGTTTTTCGCAGGATTCGAGATTTGGATGGAGATCACACATTGCGCGTAGTGTTGATTCAAGCACCGTTCCGGCAACCACAGCTGCTGGCACCTTGAACTTGCGTTCAAGGAAATGGGTTGCTTGTTCAAGCTCGTCTGAAAACACTTCGGCATGGACGAGATTGCGAACGCTGAAGATATAGCCACCTTCATACTGGTCTTTCGCAGAAAGTAGAATAGCCTCAAGCATGTTGAAGTCTGGTAATCTGACCAACGAAGCAGTTGACTTCCCGAACGCGAAAAACTTGGTCATGACGGGATGCTCAGGACCGAACACTTGAATCAGGAGCGATTCAACTGACGTTGCCCAGCCCACGACAAGCCCCGAGTCAACGTAGTCGTGTGTTCCAAACATTTGCTGTGTAACAGTCTTTTTGGTTGCCTTGATGGCTGCTGTTTGCGCGGCAAGTTCATCGAACCGCTTTTGAATCCGCACTATGCCAGTCATTGTTTCTCCTTTCGCCCCGGATTTTACGCCAGATGTCATGGTGGAGTGTATTTGTCGCATAACTTCTTTTATAGGATGCAAATAGATATGTCGATATACAGCGAGGCATGGCCCCCCCTACTCGGAGCGGATGATTAGGTCTAACGTGCAGTTTTGACGGGTGGAAGAATGAGGCCGCCTCACATTACTTTCCTGGAATGTGCGCCCTCTGGGCTAGCCGAATCACCCTTGTATGTCGTTGGGCCGGTTTCTGACTTTTCTAGAGAGCCCGTGATCCATTTCCCTCTGTGCAGCCATATTTTTAAAACATAAGTCTGAAACGCAATGGGAATTCCTAGCTCCGAGATCGTTGGAATAATTTACGAACTTCTACCGGGGTTCGTCGCGGCGTGGATTTTTTACGGTCTAACGGCACATCCGAAGACATCGCCGTTTGAGCGGGTGATCCAGGCACTTATTTTCACACTGATTGCGGAAGCCCTCACGCAAATGGTTGGATTTTCATGTGTTTGCGTTGGGAGCTTGTGCGGCAAGTTTCTGATAGGTACTTGGTCGGCGTCAATTGCGTTTGTATGGAAGGTGGGATTCTCGATAGCAATTGGTTTTGCGTTTGCATGGTTCGCCAACACAAATCGGTTGAACTCTTGGCTTCCTGCATCGTTAACCAAAAGAACCTCTTTTCCTTCTGAATGGTTCAGCGCCTTTAATCGAACGCAACGTTTTGTATACCTGCATTTGCATGACAAGCGACGCCTCTACGGATGGCCCGAAGAATGGCCTGATGCGCCGGATCAGGGGCACTTCGTTTTAATGCAACCTGCTTGGATACTTCCGGACAACACCCGAGTAGAGTTGAAAATTACGGAACGAATTCTCGTATCCAGTGCTGAAGTCCGTTTCGTTGAGTTTGAAAAAGATGAAGTAGCTATCCGAGAAAACGCAGACGCGGTAAAATTGGAGTCCGATAAGATGCTGGAGTTCAATAAAGATGAAGAAGATACAAAGGAACGAGTTGATGAGTGAAGATAAGCGACCGATCCGAGAGCGAGTCATCATCGAAGGCGGGTACAACGGCGGTCCCGTGCCAGTGGAGATTCCATCACGCACAATCATTGAGCGTTCAATGAACGGAAATCCGCCAGTTCAAACGCAATGTGTCGTTCAGCAATCCCAGGACCGGCCTACCAGTCCTCCACCGCCGAAAGAGGGTTAACATATGTCCAATTCTTCAGAATCTAAGCCTGAGTCAACGAAATCCGGTGAACGCTATGAGCTGTCGTGCAACGGCCTGCCGCCTACGGCTGTCACCATGGGACGTCCTGTAAGTCCACCTCCACCGGAATCTTCTAAGGAGAATTCAAATGGGAAGTAAGATACCGCAGCCACCTCCGGCCCCCAAAACACCGATAAGAATCGGTAATGCTGCGAACGGTTGCCCGCCGAAACCAACTCAAGAGGCTCGACCTACGAGTCCACCACCCCCGAAGACTTCGGACGAAAAGAAGTAAAAGACCTACGTCTGATAAGCGAGAGTTTACACTGCATCGACAGAGCGGTTGGCTCAACCGGTCAGCTCCTTCCTATCATTGACATCGTATGTCACTTCCGGTCGTTGCTACTGAATGCATCGCACGACTCTCCCTAGCCGCCTCTGGTTTGGTATGTCCAACCTCCGCACAATTAGGATGTGCACATTGTTGCTCACAACAATGAAAACGTTGCGGTTGGTCATCGTTGATTTGGCACAGAGGTGAAGTTGACCAATGCGAGTTGGCGGCATTAGCAAATACAAGAACGAGTTGCAACCGAAGAGCGTTAATGACGCTGGGGTCTCGGACATCAAAGGACATCTCCCCCCTAAAGTTGGTTGGAAAACTCAACCACACCTTTAACCTGTTGTCCAGAAAACATTTCAAGCATTTGATCGGCTAGCTGAAAATCACATATGAACTCGTCAGAATTGACCACGCCACAGCTTTGATAAGATTGGGACTGAGTATATGGGAATGAGTATACATGTGGCTGCGGTTGAGTATTGTGTCGTGGTCCGCTATCCCGCGAACCACGAAATGCAAATGAACATCACTTCCCCTGTCAGCCCTCGATATGTCATTTAACAAAGCGGGAAAACTGTGGTTAATTTTAAAAAACGTCTAGCAGAGAAGTCGCCAGAGAAAACGATTGATCCAGTATCCCTTTACGATACGCTCGACCGAGCGAGCGACAAGGGGCCTCTGCGTCCAGTTCAAGAGACGATCTTGCAAACTTGGCATGAGAGTCGTCGGTCACATCGTGACATAATTCTCAAGCTGCATACCGGCCAGGGCAAAACACTTATTGGATTGCTAATCTTGCAATCTAAGCTCAACGAAACGGGTGAGCCAGCTGTTTACCTCTGTCCAAACAATTTCTTGATCAGGCAAACTGTAGAGCAGGCAAAGCAGTTTGGTATCCCAGTCTGTGTTTCAAACGGAGAGCTTCCGTTTGAATTCCTCAGTGGAAAGAAAATGCTGATCACATCGGTTCAGAAGCTTTTCAACGGAATGACGAAGTTTGGCTTAGGACCGAATTCCATTGCCATACACACCGTGTTAATGGATGATGCGCATGCATGCATTGACGCGATCCGCGATGCATTTTTAATAAGAATCGAAAAGAGCAACCAAGCCTATGCAGATATGTTATCGCTGTTCTCCGATGACCTTGAACGTCAGGGAATCGGGACGTTCGCCGATATTCGCAACCACGTTGCAGAGGCTATTTTGCCAGTCCCATACTGGTCATGGGATGATAAAAATTCAGAAGTAGCAAAGATTCTGTCGAAGAACGCTACCGATCGAGCAGTGAAATTTGCCTGGCCAGTAATACGAGATATGCTCCCTCATTGCCACTGCGTATTCTCAGGGCGGGCGTTGGAAATTGCACCCTACTTACCGCCGCTCGCGAAATTTGGATCGTATTTTAATGCAAAGCATCGCATTTTCATGTCGGCGACGATTACCGACGACGCGTTCCTTGTTAAGGGCCTTCGTCTCTCGCCAGAGACGATCAAAAAACCGCTTCGATTTAATGCGGAAAAGTGGTCCGGTGAAAAAATGATATTGATTCCATCGCTCATCGATGAATCGCTTGATCGCTCAACAATGGTAGAGCGATATGCGAAACCAAACCTGAAAGCGATGACAGGTACGGTTGCCTTGGTACCAAGCGTCAAATGTTCGGCTGACTGGAACGCATACAAGTCAATCATCGCGGACAGAGACTCGATTGCGGGGAACGTCGCGGATTTAAAAGCAGGAAAGGTTGCGAAGACGCTCGTAATTGTCAACCGATATGACGGAATCGACCTCCCTGACGAGGCATGCCGGCAGCTCATCGTCGATTCGAAACCGTATTCGGAAAATCTCTTTGATCTATATGGCGAAAGTTGTCGGAGTACCAGCAATGTGTCGTCGATACGCGTTGCTCGCACTATCGAGCAAGGACTTGGTCGAAGCGTGCGAGGCGAAAAGGATTTCTGCGTAATCGTGCTGATCGGTTCCGACTTAGTTCGGGCGATCCGCACTAAAGAGCTGAGATCGCATCTGTCGAATCAAACTGCGGCTCAAATCGAACTCGCGCTTGAAATTGTCGAAATGTCTCGCGAAGAGATCAACGAAGGCAACGACGCGTCTGAGGTATACCATCAGATGGTAAGGCAGTGCCTTGACCGCGACGATGGCTGGAAACAGTTTTACCAAGAGAGGATGAATGCCGTAGATTTTACGCCACGAGAGAGTACTGTACTGGAGCACTTTTCAGCTGAACTTGAAGCGGAAGACCTCTATGTTTCAGGGCAGGTCGACGAGGCCGTGGCAAGAATACAGCGACTGTTAGACAGTCATGTTGAGGACGCATTTGATCGTGGCTGGTACATGCAAACGATGGCGAGATACATATCTACAGTAAGTAAGACGCAATCAAACAAGATGCAGGTAAATGCTCACAAGAAGAATACGTACGTGCTGAAACCGCAAGCTGGCATGATTGTACAAAAGCTTGGTGAAATAAGCCAAAAACGGATGAAAAACATAGCTGATTGGATTTCGCAATTCGACTCATACGAGGAACTTGCGGTTACCGTGGCCGCCATGTTGGACCGATTCTCGTTTGGTGTCGATTCCGATGTGTTTGAGCGAACGACGAGTGAGGTTGCAAGTGCGCTTGGTTTTGAAAACCAGAGACCGGAAAAAGAGTGGGGTGAAGGGCCAGATAACCTTTGGTGTTTTAGGGATGGCGAATTTCTACTCATCGAGTGCAAGAATGAGGCACATATTGATCGCTCGGAGATCGCCAAGAGAGAGTCTGAACAAATGAACCGTTCGACCGCTTGGTTCAAGAAGTACTATCCAGCATGCTCTGTAAAGAACTTTATGATTATTCCAACGAATGTTCTTTCGAGCGCTGGAAGCTTCCTGGACCCCGTTGAGGTTGTAAACGATAACTGCCTGAGAAATCTCAAGAGAAACATTAGGGCATTCTTCGATGAGTTTCGTTGCCTTGATCTTCGCGATCTCTCCGAAGCCCGAATACAGGTATTAGTGAATGCTCACGACTTGTCGATAGACGATCTTCGATCTAAATATTCGAAGAAGGTTGTTGTCAAAAGACGTGCGAACCCCAGCTAGGATTCTCCCAATCTGTGAAGTGTCTTGGCTTGCAACAACTGGACGGAAGTTTCCCAGTGGGCAAGCAATCGACGTCCACTGTGGGGAAGCACGCCCCCAAATAGAGAACAATCGTTTCTAATGCAGTGAAATGCAGCGGCAGATAATTCGCATCGGTTCGAAAAAACTCGGTGTCTGTTGCGATGTGCGAACGGCACGTGGTCGTGGACACCGAAGGGATTTCCGCGTTTTCGTACAAAGCTTCGCTTTTTAATGGTTGTCGTTTCCTCATGGCTCGGGATTGCAGCCCGCTTCTGGCTGATCAAGGACGAGGCGGCACGCGGCACGGCACACTTCGCGGGCGAGTTGATCACTAACCGTGAACACCTTCAAGCCATCAGTCGAAATCCGTAGCACCGGAGGAAATCCGCCCTTATTCAACCATTCCGCAAGATTGTTTGCGTGCTCGGTCGCGTCGTCCACCATGCCGAGTGCGAAGTCGTCCATCATTGCGTTGAATGCTTCTGTTGGGTCCATGTAACGGACAATGCCAGAGTGATCGTTGTTCTGTCAACGAAAAATGTCGTCGCGTGTTGATCCTTTCTCCTATTGCCTGATTGAACGTTTTGCAGGCTGCCACAAGTCCGCTGCCCGACGGCAAGCAGAAAATCGGTTCCCCCTAAAGGTCTCCCCCAATTTTCGGCTTTTGCGTTCAGCAAACCCGTGGCGGTCGCTTGGCATGTTCAACCCAGGCAATAGGAGAAAAAAATGGGAACACTTACAAAAGACAATCTACAACAGTTCACAGGTGATCTTGAACGATACAGGCACCCCCTTAATAGAAAGGTGATTTACACACCTGGAGTGCGATACGTAGCGGAAGAGGGCGAGGCGTTCTGGCTCATTGATGCAATCGCATCGTGGATCGGATCGGAGGAGTTCAACGATGCTGCATCGAAAGACTACCGCATCGGTGAAATGCATTTTTGGACACTCGAAACAAGCTGGAGCAAAGCGGGGCAACTGACAGCACGAGCCGACAGCCCTGAAAAGCCCTTCATCATTCAGAACATCGAGTTTACGGACTTCCCACTCCGCAAAATTGATATCTGGGCAGGCTTTGATGGCGAACACTGGACGCTTTATCTGCCCAGCGAGCACTAAGCCGAACCAACCGATCGGGGCGATCAAGCCCCGATCACTCAACCAAAAGGAGAACAGCACCATGTCAAATACCGAAGTCACAACCACTCGCGAACGTCCACACTCTGAATTCACCCGAAAAGCCGAAGCACTCATTGCAATTGCACGTCAGGCGGAAGGCTTTCAGGAACAGTTGAGTGAACACACCACCTACGAGGAGAAAACCAATCTTACCGAAATCGCCATCACGGCCAGTCGACTTGCCACCCTTTTGAATACCGCCCATCCCGAGGCATTCTTGATCGGTCTGATCGACCAACTCCAAGACGAATTATCGTACTTTGCCAACCAATTCAAAGTGATCAGAAAGGAGCAGTGATGACCATATACCGACCAAACAATCCCTATCCAACACGTCCCGGTTTCGGGCTTCGGGTCCACCATGCCGAGACAGCGATCCGCAAACTGGCGGATGAACCGTGGGCGAATATTTACACACGCGGTTTCGATAACTGCTTCGAAAATGGCGACGGTGATGCAGTTGTCTTCGCACTGATCCACAAAGCCTACGCCGAACGCTCAGCTGACCCGAACGGCCGATCACAGCTTGCCGAGGGCATCGGCATCATGTTCCGAGGGCGTGTGAGCCTCGACGGGTTTCCGTTGAGCTGGGAAGCGGTCGCGTGGCCTGCGGAGCAGAGTGAATTGCTCACCGAAAATCGTGAGGTCAAGCAATTGTCGTTGACAGTGTAAATCGATCCGTGCCAATAACGGCACAGACACCAAACCAGCAGACGAAAGGGCAGTCACATGACACGCATATCAAAGATCGCCGCCACCAGAAGGTAGGGCGGCATGGCAAAGAAGAAAAGCACCAGCAAGAAACCCAAACGAGACATCTATCAGGAGGTCACGGACAAAATCATCGGATACCTGGAGGAGGGCATTGCTCCGTGGCGCAACCCGATAAAACGTGGCGACGGTGACGGGTGGCCCAAAAACATGGACAGCGGCAAACGATACCGAGGCATCAACGTGCTGCTGCTTGGTATGTCTGCCTGGAGTGGTGGATATTCATCCGATTACTGGATGACGTTCAAGCAGGCTCTAGCCAATGGCGGACAAGTCCGTAAAGGCGAAAAGGGAAGTTTGGTCACTTTCTGGACAATGTATGAGACCAAAGACAAAGACAATGGAAACGACATCACTGTTCCGGTTCTCAAACACTACACTGCCTTCAATGTCGAGCAAATCGACGGGATTGAAGCACCGGACGCACCGAAGGATGATCCGAATGCCATTCCGTTCCAGCCGCTCGCTGAAGCTGAGCGTATTGTGAACGGCTACCGAGTAAAACCGACCATTGAACACGATGGTGGTCGACGTGCCTTCTACCGCCCTCGCACCGACAGTGTTCACATGCCCGCCCCCGAGCAGTTCGATGAACGAAAGAGCTACTACAGCACTCTATTCCATGAGCTTTCGCACTCAACGGGCCATAGCAGCCGTCTTGATCGTGGCCTGGATACCGAACTCGCCCCGTTTGGATCACCGGATTACAGCCGAGAAGAGTTAGTCGCAGAAATGGGAGCCGCTTTCTTGTGTGCCGCCAGTGGCATCAGCCCCCCAACCATCGAGCAGTCCGCTTCGTATTTGCAAAGCTGGATCAATGTTCTCAAAGGCGATGCTCACCTTGTCATCGGAGCTGCAGGAGCCGCACAGAAAGCTGCCGATTTGATCTTGGGTGAAACCTTCAATGATGCTGCAAAGGAAGCCGCAAGTTTGATCGCGAACGCTGAAACGTCCAAGTGTCAGGTTGTTGACGCTGATAGTCCAGCGACGCCAGAGGAAGCCCATCCCGAACCTCGTGCAGAGAAGCCCAGAAGTACGACTACGCTGCCAACGCAGCTTGATTTGTTTTGACGGATATGGCATGGATTGGTGAGCCTGCACTGATCCTTGATCGGTTGATTGAGGACTATCAGGACACGCTGCCACGATGTGCGTTTCATCCGCAAGGGGCCGTGTTCTCACTTCGCTGCGAGCCGCACCTAAACCCCTTGCGGATGAAACGCACACCGCGGCTATTTCGCGGTCATAGTCATCAACAACCAACAAGGAGCAAAAACATGACACAGACAACAAACCAACCAGCCGCAAAACTACGCTACGGTGGCGTCGAAGCCGCCATTTGGGGCAATAGCAAGAAGGATGGAGATGGGATCCGCTACAGCGTCACCTACGTCCGCAACTACAAGACCGATGACGGTTGGAAAGAAACGACCTCATTCGGCGAAATCGAGAACTTGAAGCTGGGAATTCTGATCCCTCAGGTTGCTCAAAAGATCGCTGAACTCAAAGCGAGTGATCGTCAAGCGTCGCAAGACGACGACAGTGATCAATAAACACACGTTGGGAACGTTCAGTATCTAACATTTGGACGTTCCCGACTATGTGAACCGAAGTCACGAATTCGATTCTGTAATAACGGTCAAGCCTTGAAGATACAAGAAGTCGCGGGCATTGTTTGTCACCAGTGGCACACCAAGAGTTTCTGCTGTAGCGGCAATCCAGCCGTCAGCAGTTTTGAGTATCCGACCGCTTTTTTTTGCTTGGTCGATTAATCGCGCCCATGCCTCGCATGTCTTCCGGTTCGGATGGACAATGACATACCGCGATTTGATGAAGGCGGTTAGGTCTGCGTGCCGTTTTGCTCCCCAATTGCGGTTTAACGCGCCACGCAACAATTCCGCGTAGGTCATGAATGAAATGACGTTTATCTTTCCATCAAGGTGCGGTGCATAAAGCAAAGCTCTCGTATCGCCGCGAAATGCAAAAGAGACAACATCCGTATCAACAACAACCTTATTCATGGTGAAACGTTGGGTAGATCACGACCTTTTGCTGCGGCAATAAAATCGTCAACGCTCTCGTCTTCTGGCCACGCGGGAAAAATCAAATCGTTGGTATCGACAACAGGGCCAACACCTTGTTCGATAGCCAGCTTATCGACGTCGATATCGGCCTCGAATTCTTTCCAGCTTTGTATCCGCTGCTCTGACTCATCAAGACCAACACTGACTTTTGCCCCTCGTTCCCTAACCGCTGCCGCTAATTCATCAGCCACTCGGTCATAGTCCCCAGCTTGAAAAGCCGCCATGATTGATTGTTCGATATCGGATGGTAGATGAATTTGCATGATGTGTATCTCCTTCTGCCTCCATCTTACTACGGAAATACCGACAAAGACAAGTAAATCCGATCAATGAGGTATTGACCGAACGATTTGCGAGTTAAAAGCCGCCGTTCCTAAAACGCTGCAATTGGGAAACAAGCCGTTTCCCAATTGCAGGCGAATGCGAAACAGCTTGGCACTCAAGTTCCGTGAGGCCAAAACAATTGCCTTGATGCAAAACGTGTGCGATGCACAACTTTTAAGCGACACATCAAAAACCGGAAAGTGATCTCGCGCAACAGTTGCTCCGTGATCCGTATGACTTTGAATTCCTCAGGTGACTTCTGCCATGAAACGCAAAAACTCACTCTGATGGTCAATGGAAGGGCGCCGCAAATATTTCACATAGCGGAAAGTGATAATATATTTTATGGGAAATTGGATCTGATTCTGCGGCCAGACGTACCAGAGGCTGTGTGCGCTCGCGCACCGAAGTTCATCCGGTCGATGAAACCGGAGCACGCAAGCCATTGGCGATTCGGTGCGTCGGTGAAAACGACCGACGCGCATTCGCGAAATCGCTAACTACCCGGAAACGATGCAACTGCCGCGCCGTTGGGGAATTCTCCAAACCGCGTCGGTGTGTCCGCCGATGCATCGAAAAGATGGCCCCTCCGGCACCTTTTTTTCGCGGTTAGGAATCTGCTGTCGGCAGTGGTCAACGTAGCCATTAAATATCGGGCATTGCCGACAGCCAAACGCCAATCGTTCTCGTCGTAGGGTGCTCCGGGCCTAGCTTTGACTGGGCTAGGCGTATTCAATAGCCAATTGAGTCTTTCCAACTCCACCCTGCCCATGAATGGCTTGCGTGACGGCGGCACGCCTGTCACCTTCCAGTGCTCGTCGGAGTTCCGCGAGTTCGTTTATTCGTCCGGTAAATGAAGGGTTTTGAAAATAATCCAGATTCCATTTCGTGGCTGGTCTGAATGGCGTTTCCTCGCTGAAAAACTGTGGGTACAGCTGCTTGCAAAGATGAACCCGGAGACCCAATGCTTCTCGTATATCTTCCCAGAAAAATATATCAACCGAGAAAAGGCCTTTCTTCTTTCGCTCTTGGTCAATGCTCCTGGCAACCTTCTGAAGCTTGGCATCGCGTTGCCCGGACGTTGCCAGGATAAAGCTTGTTAGCTTTGGCTCGAACTCTTCCGACTTTTTAATTTCATCTCTGAGCTGTTTCTCGGTCAGATTCTTATCCGCAATGTTCTCTTTTCCTTTGCATTGGACGCCCGCGTATTCGCTGCCTCCCTGCGGACAACCGTAGACATCGACGCCGAAATCCTTTTGTCCGCTACGGCCATTTTTCTTGGCGGCTGGGTCCTGCCAGATATCTCGCCACAGAAGATGGCAAAGAAATTCAAAGTCTTGCCAATTGGTAGGTGGCGGCAATTGCGTTTGGCTGGCGTCCATCGGGCAAGGGCCTACATCGAGATCTAACTAATGTTGGGGAACAACGCAGGTGTCGATTGAAGTGGGCCGGGTTCACGGCAACTACAAGAGGTCAGAACACAAGCATGGGCCATTGTACTACTCCCCATTCTAGTGTTTTAGCGTCGATGCAACTTTCCTGCGTTTTACTCAAAATGGGAAGTTTCCAACGCCGCAGAGTGCTCTGACTCTCTGCGGTATTGTCAGACACGTAAGCCTCGCCAACCACTGTTTTCGAAAAGCCTGCATCCCGGAGTGCCCGTTTGCAAATCTGCGTCGGCTTCATTGACCGACGAGAGTTAAGTCACGGCCAAAGTGACGGAAGTTGGACAAACCGACCGCTCTGCGTCAACAAGCAAATTCGCTTCGGTCCAGCCCACCGAAGTGACTTTCGACGATCCGTACCGGCGTGCTCCGTTGGCCGATACCGGAGCAGGAAATGAGGATAGCAGGTACCGGTGTCTTGTCCCAACAACTCGCTACTTATCATGAGAGTGTCCGGGGACGCCGGTAGTATTTCTGTCAGTTGGTAATCATTCATGAACATTCACATTGTTGGACCGGTGAGCGTTTCGATGGTAATTTTGTCGATTGCTGGACTTTCTTCGGGGTGATCAAAGGTTCGAGGCCCCAGTTCTGTTATCGATTTGATCCGCCCCATCTGCAGCAGATCAAACAGTTCCCCAAGGTGACGACCTTCAATCGCGACGCGGTATTTTTCCATGCCGTAAATTGACAGCTCCACGTGCCCCGCATCACGCTTTTGCATCTCGCGAATATCCGAGCAAGCGAAGCTTTGCACACGTCCGTCATGGGTAATGAATTGTAACATCATCGGCGGCGGTTCGCCCGGTCCCACTTTTTTCCACGGCGTTTTTAGTGGCGTCCGTGATTTAATCGTTGGGGGCGTGGCAGCGTTTTCATTCGATGGAAATGGCATGTTTTTCATTCGTCTTAGCTCCTGCTCAGTTCGGGACGAGGGTGAATTCCAGGGGTGGACGTTCGAGTTTGTGAATGAGCGGTCGATTGATGCGGGAAGTGCGTTTTCCACCAATCTCGCACACGGGCAAAGAAAGCTCGTTGTTCTTGGCTCTGCCGGACAATCATGGATTGAGTGCTTTCTGCTTTACCAGACATGAGTTCCGTCGCTGAAAGCTGTTCACCCGCCTGCTGGATCGCCCGGCGCACCGCCGCCTTATCCTCGACGTAGATGGCGACGTTTTTGCGTCCGCGAGATGCCGTCACGTAGATTTGTTTGCTGTTTACAGCAGCAAGCGACTGTGACCCGATTGCAGCGATGGCAAGATCACAGTCCTTTCCTTGCGAAGCGTGAGACGTAATGCAGTAGCCAAGATCAAAATGGCCGTAGTCCTTCGAAACCGTCAGACCACTTGATAGAACCAAGTTTCCATCCGCATCGATCCGTTTCAGTTCATCCAATCGCCCGTTGGCGATTTGTCGTTTGCCATCGGTTGCTTTACCACCCAGGCTAAAGCGGATTTTGTCTCCCTCTGCAAACGCAACCTTTGTTTCGGTATAGACCTCAAAGCGGTCGGCTGCATCAAACGGCACATCCTTCACCTTCCTATTGCCCCCGATCAACTGAAGCCCCGACTTGCCGAATTCGTCGCGGACGACCTTGTAGCGTTCACCACGCTTGAATCCATTTTTTGTGTTTTGGTGAAATTGAACAACGAGGTTTGGATGCTGGTAAGAAAGTGGTTCGCCTTTTTGCGCGTCCGAAAGGTTGAGGGATCGTAATCGCGTCAAGTCACATTCTTCCTCCCCTATCGCCCCTGCCGCCCGCAGGACGCCACGGATATTTTCCGTAACCGCTTCCCCTTCGGCATGTGTAGGAGCGACAACAAGGACAGAGCGTTTATGTTTCAGTGCTTTGATGTATCGTTTGGCCAGAACATCGTGCCGAAGTCCGGCGTCGATTTCTTTGATCTTTCCCATTCGGTCGAGTAGATCAAAACCGGCGAGCATTCCCGTCAATCCGGTATTGGGGTCGATCAGCTCATTCCCAAGGCTAATCATCTCGATGGCCCGTTTGTACCGCCTTTTTTGTCGTTGAACCTCTTGCACATGTGCAATGTTCAGACCGGCTTCATTTTCAAGCAGCCGCATCGCTTCACCCCTCCGTGGTGAAGAGTGCTGCTTGGTATCTCCGGATAGCACCACGCGGCAATTTTGAGCTTTGCAAATATCGAAAACCGAGTTCATCGAGCGAACGTCCAATAGCCCCGCCTCGTCAATCCAAATGACTTGGTCCTTTAGTTCGGGGTGAAGTTTTTCATTGCGAAGCAGGTGCTCAACGGTTTGGGCGTCCGCGAACCCCTTCTCCTCGAGCACTTCGCGGGCGGATGTACTTGGTGCGAACACGAACAGCTTTTTGCCGTTGGCTTTGATCCCGTTGGCGGCTTCTTCCATGAGCGATGATTTTCCAGTGCCAGCACCGCCTGTGATGGCGGATACGGTATCGCGAGAGTTCAGAACATGAAGCACCGCCGCCTTTTGTTGCTCGTTGAGCCAGTCTTTGTCAAAGCGATGCTCCGCTCTCGCTATCGTCATTCGCGTGCCACGCCCCTCGCGGGCGAAGGCAATCATGCGGCTTTCCGCCTCAAGGACTTCGTGCGTCGTGACATAGTCCCTCTTGGCTCCGCGAACGTCTTTGCTTTGTTGGATGACGTCGCCCGATTGCAAGGCTGTCTCGACGTCTTCGGGGCGAAGCGTCACTCCATGCTCTAAAGCGGTCCCGACGATGACATGCTTTTCGACTGTGGATTGACGAAACAGGTGATGCTCGATTGCATAGCGAACGGATGCTTCGATCCGTATTGTTTCATCTTGTTCCTGCTTTACCGCTTTTGTATTCAATGCGTCGAACGCTTCGCGTTCTTGCGGGGTCAAGCGACTTTGCCATTGTTCGCGAAGTTGCTCTACACTGGCCCCTTTGTCTTTCTTCTCACGCGTCTTGGCGCCAAGCTTTCCTTTGGCTTCGGCATCGGTAATGCTTTGGGCTTGAGCTGCGGCCTCGACTTGAGCGGTTCTACGAGCAAACTTTTCAATCGTGGATCGATCGATGCCTTTGATTTCCCAACCTCGCTTCAGTCTCCCGCTTTGCGTGAACGCGACATTGCCAACCTCGTAGCCGAGCGAGTGGTTCAGCTTGCGGGCGAGTCGGGCTTCAAATTTGGCTTGCAGACTTTGGCGTTCTTTAAAAATGAGTTCGGGTTCTGCTGCGTACCATTTTCCATCGTCGCAAGTAAGATTTTGGCAGAAAGCGTGTATATGCAAATGCGGGTCGGCCACTCCGTCAACGGGTCTCGATGTCTTGTGAAGAAAGTCGGCGTAGACCAGAGTCCCCGTGGCTTTGCGGAGACGCGAAAATGCGTTATCGCCGGAGCGCTCTCGGCGACACATCAGCGGTTCAACGTCTTTGGTCATGGTTTCGTGAACGGCTTCGCGTAGCACGTCCAAGATCGCCTCGTCTTCGTTGATCGCCCAAACGGCGGAAACGCTTTTGGGTACTGAGAATGTCAGATCGAAGCCGGGACGACGGTCCTTTCGGCTTCGTTGTGCGAGTTTCTTTCCTGTCGCGGGATGCTCACCTGCGAGCAGGGCTTTGAATTGTTCTTTGGTGACACTGGTTCCGATTTCTAGCCCGAGAAGCTCTGCACCCTTGCCGTTCCAGGTTCCTGAAATTTCGGTGCCAGTGTAGTAGTCACCCTGCGTCAACACCGTGTCAAAATAACGGCTCGTTCCGACGATGTTTTTGGCTTGGGTGGCGGTCAACATGGCAATGCCTTTGGTAGGGTCAGTGACGCTGTTGTGATCCCCGGAGGGAAGAAAAAAGTTGATATAGGCTTGACTCCGATACGTGGTATCGGTGGTGTCAGCGTGAACCGAGTCGGCGAGTCAATTCAACCAGTGAATGCCCATAAATCCGAATCGATCCACAGGCAAATTCAACCGCCGACGGATGCAGATTTTGACACCAAATTTGCGTCAGCCCCGACGCCGTTGGAGGCGAGGGAAACGTTCCCATCGGAGGCAATTTCAAACGCATCTGAGGCGAGGCATTCGGCCAGACGCAGGGCGACACCGCTAAGGTTGAATCCGCCATCGTTGGCGAGTTTGTGCTTGGTTAGCGATTCCAGATCGTCTTTGGCGATCGGCTGGTTAGCCGCTACCAAGGCACGGCAAACCTCCATGACGTCGCTCTTTCGAGCAAACGGCTTACTCGCTTTGTTCGCAGCTTTGCCATTCGCTCGTTTCGTGCCGTCCATCGCTTTCAAAAGTGCTTCGAGCTGGTTCTTCACCTTCTCAATTGCATCGAGGCGTTCTTTGGTTTCTGTGTACTCGCGATCGACTGGCTCCAATTCGGCAAGCAAGGTTTCGCGGACGTTATCAATTGCAGACATAAGGCTCTCTCCAAAAACGTTGAAAATGAAAATGGTGGATGTGAATCGGCTATCGGTCGCTGCTTGGGCGGCCGGTTGTTATGGTGATTTGGAACGGGCTGTTAGTGGCACAGCTAATAAGCTGTCCAACGATTGGCGAAGTGAGCGACCACGCCACGGAAAGCACGATCGAAGGTTACGTTTTGCAACTCGACTTCTTCTAAAGCGAAGCGGGCGACTTCGGTTTCGTCGAACGGTTCCAGAATCATCAAGCCGTCAAAAGCTTGCCAGAGTTCGGGGGTCATCCGCACGCTTTGCTTGCTGGAATCTGGCAACGTGATTTCACGTGTGCCTTCATCACGGTAGCGTTCTAGTTTTTCTTGGGTCACAATCGTCATCTCCTGACGCTAGCACGGTATAAAATTGAAATGCAATCTTTAAGGTGAAGCCAAGGCTACATTCCCATGTCCGTACCGGCGGCACGGTTGAAGTCACGCTTGGCTGTATTTTGTAAAGCCGCTTTTTCAAGGTTGGATTGAGACAGTTGATGTTGTTTCGCAAGAGCTTGTTCTAAGGCTTTGATTTGATGCATGATTCTGCGATTGCCACTTGGGTTGTAACTTCCTGTGGTGTTTCCCAAGGGCGTTAGCTCATATGTGGAATCTGGTTTGGAAAGAAGTTTTTTCAAGCCGACAATCCGCTCTTCGAGTGTTGGCTCTTTCTTCGATGATTGTCCGCTATTGCCTTTCGCAGCAGCATTGAAAATCGGTGTGAGCCCCTTTTCGGGCGGTGGTTCGTATCGCTGTGCGCTCGCCACATTGTTGTTTCCACCGCCGCCTATGCCACGGCCGTTCCCTCCTCCGCGCCCACTCCCTCCCGCCGCCAGTTTTGGGACGGGCGTTTCACTTTTTGCATTAAGTCGGTTCTTGGCTTCTTGGAAGTCTGCGTTTACGTCACGGGGCATCGAAGAATCCTTCGGGAAGGAGGAATGTTGTCACGGGGTTGCGGTATGGCGTAAGGTCCGTGCAATCGCGAAGTGGTACAAAAACAATCAATGGACATCCCCTCGAATACTCGTCCGCACGGACGACACGCCATCCAAAGAACGGCGTCCAGTAGTCCGCGTTGGTTTTGTCGTTCGCTGTGGGAATGCCTTTTGTCGGGTAAGCCCGATACGTGTACTGAATCGAAGGAATACCCCAGCCAATCACGATTGCGATCGCTACCGCGGCGATGATCGCGGCATTGCGGAGCTTCCGGCGGATGGCTCGATAGCTACGGGCGATAGGGTCAGAGGCATCGGTCTCAAAAACGTTCATTCGCTTATCCTCGGTAAGGGTTGGGGCCAGCGATCCGGCGGAAGGCTTCTCGTTCGAAATAGCCCACCTTGTTGACCAGCATTGGTTTGTTAGCGCCTACCAGCACCAATGCAAGTCGCTGATCCATTCGCTGCAGATCCTCAGGACGGATCAAAGGCACCGATTGGTGGCCGCGACCAAAGGACTGGTCAGGCATTGTGGAAGTGCTTTGGGGCCGATCGTTTAGCGATAGGTTTTCGATCCCTTTCATACCGATCATCTTGCTAAACGTTTCGCAGGTTTCCGGACCGCGAAGCGAAGTGATCCACATCAGCTCACTTGCCGAGAGAATTTGACGGACACCGGAGCGACCAAAGACTTCGTCAACTTGGCCTTCTAATTCTTGCCATGCTGCAAATATGCGAAGATTAAATTTACGACCAATGTTCATGAAGCGAGCAATAGGAAAGCAGCCAATTTCGGTGGCTTCGTCGACCAAAGCTGTTACGCAATTGCCCGGTCTGCCTTTGCAGACCTGTTGAAATAAGTAGGTCATCGTCGCCGCAGCCATCCGTTGATGGGTTTTGATCCGTTCACCGGGATAGCAGATGTAGAGGGTTACGTTCTTTTCACCTGTTTTGAGCAACGCGGGGTCAAAGCCTGGACCTGAAACGTGGCGACCTACCGATGAGTAGCCGTCATAAAGACCGATTGCTTGTTTTGCACATCCAAAGCCGCCACTAAATTGCTGAGGTGCCGCTGTAAGTACTCCGTTCAAACCATTGGCAAGCAATGCTAATTCGCCTGCGAATGCACTGCTCTCCATCGCTTCCACGAAGGCTTCGTTAAGCTCCGCTGGCCCCGATAATATTCTTTCGCGAACATTGGGCAGTGTGATGTCTCGCCCACGGTTGAGTTCATCAAGGCAGGTGAATTCGAGCAACTCGCGTCCGTCGATCTCAAAAAATCTGGTTTTAGCGTCGGTTTTCAAATTGTCAGGAAGCAAGAGCTCGACACGGTTCTTGATATTCTCTCGAACACGTTCGGGTTTTCCCTTGAACTCGCTGCTACCGAAAAAGTTGATCCCACAATCTGTAATCTGATGATCGGGATGAAGGATCTCGTTCGCGTCATCGGGGTGAGGGCAAACGACATACACGTCGTTACCTAGCAACTCTCGGGCAACATGTGTCATTGAATAGATTTCGAGCGTTGGGTCAAAGACGATATGTGTTCCTGGGTCCGTCAATAAAGTGGGACAAAAACATTTGGCAGTCTTGCCGCCACCCGGCGGCGAGACGATGGACCCCGAGCCTTCCGAATCGAATCGCAAATCGACGGTTTTTCGCCGGTCATTTATCGTGCCAAGGAAGATGCCACTAGTGGGCTGCACGATGGGCTGCGTTCGCTTAAAAAAGTTCATTCGTTCTGCCCTCCTTTGTGGTTGACCAATACTGCACAGCACGCGTCATCTTTCCATCGCTTCCACGGAGGCTTCGTTGAGTTCCGCTGGCCCCGACAATATTCTTTCGCGAAGATTGGGCAGCGTGATGTCTCGCCCGCGGTTGAGTTCATCAAGGCAGGTGAGCTCGAGCAAATCACGCCCGTCGATCTCAAAAAACCTTGTATTAGCATCAGTCTTCACATTATCGGGAAGCAAGGGTTCGACACGGTTCTTGACGTTCTCGCGAACGCTTTCGGGTTTTCCCTTCAACTCGCTCCTACCAAAAATGTTGATCCCACAATCTACAATCCGATGATCGGGATGAAGGATCTCGTTTGCGTCATCGGGGTGAGGGCAAGCGACGTATAAATCGTTGTCGAGCGACTCCCCTGCAATATGTGTCATCGAGCAAAGTTCAATCGGTGGGTCCACGACGATGGTAGTGGCTGTTTTGCCGGCACCGGGTGGAGATACAATTGAGGCTGATCCCTCAGAATTAGATAAAGCGCCACGAGCGTGCTGCTCGTTGGGCTGCGTTCGCTTAAAAAAGTTCATTCGTTCTGCCCTCCTTTATGGTTGACCAATCCTGCCTGGCGGGCATCATCGAGGGTGCCGAAAGAGGATTGGCCGTGCTCTTTCGCTGATTGTTTGAATACTTCACGGCGTTTTCGGTAGTGCCGCAGTTTGGCCCAATCGTCGAGCATCCTGATTACTTGAGTGATCGTCATCCAGCCCGTCACAAAGGCAGCGGGCGTACCCCACGGGTATCCCTGTTCGCCACGGTCGAGCAGGTACGTTGTCACCCAAATCAATCCACCAACGTAGATCAGTGTTAACAGGGGATGACGGAATGTTTCGGTATGTGGATTTGGTCCGGCATTCATGGCAGTTTGTCCTTTTCTGGAAAATCGAAACGAAACACGTGAGCAAATTAACTTTTCGCGTGTGGTCCCTCCCCCAACGTCGTTGGAGGTGCAGTCTTTGGTATCGCGAATGGATTAAGGTCGAGTTCGACTTTCGACACTTTCCGTTTGATCAGCATCCGATAGACGCAATAGCGGATCGCATTGATCGCGGTGGTTCCGATTCGTCGGAAAAAACGTACGATGGCCACTACGATTTCTGAAATGACGGCGATCAAATCTTGCACAAGTGCCAGAAACAAGACCGCAATAGCGTTTCCCACTGCACAAAACATCAATGCATGGGCAACAAGCATCGCGTCATCTGCAGTTCCCTTGTTGGGGAACGGAAAAGCATCGGCAACTTTAAAAGCATTGTCGTCTTCGTCGGCTAGCGAAAGAAACGTGACAATTGGGTCAGGCTTGGGATTTTGGCCCTGCGCGTATTGGGACCACACGATCAGGGCTAGTGAGAGGACATAGCACACTGAGGCAGTTCCCTTGTGAACGTTCTTGAGTAAAGTCATCTATCAATCTCCTTGAAAGTGGTTGCGTGTGACTGTTTACAACAGATTGGTAATCACCTATCGATTTTGCAGAGTGCCGGGCGGTAACGCGCTGCTAATTACGGCCTCAATTAGGTCGTCTGGCGAGCGAGAGAAGCAACTGTTGGCGTTGATGGCACCGATATCTCGAAAAAACTTCTCATGTTCGTCTTTGTCACCCGAGAACATCGAGATAAGTCGGCGATCTGTTTTGTTTTCGGTGGCCCATTGCCGCGTCAATGGAATCATGCCTGCAAATTGGGCATCGGAATCCGAAGGTGTTACACCACAAACGCAGTCGGCTACGACCATCAGAAACTGACGCTTGCCAACGCCTACGCTTGCCAAATGGGTCATTCCAGAACCCAACATCTCTCGCATAACACCATCGCTGCCAGAGGCATCAATTGACGAAAGAAAATCTCGCAAATTTTGTAGTGATGCACCGCCATCACTCTCTTGCTCTTTAATTTGTGTCACCGGAAACCTTCGCGTCCCGATGGAACTATGAACTTCGATTCCGATTTCCAATGATTTAACCAGTGGAGGTAGTGATTCGCTCAAACTTAGGATGGTCAAATTGTTTTCCTGGATCTTGGACGCCATACTCCCAGATCCGTCATAAACAACTTGCAAGACGATTGATTCACCAACTAACGCCTCGACATTCCCACCATTCATTTCGATGCGATGTGCGATGGAACCGGGCTTTTTGAAACTCACATTCGGAATTTGGACCGGCACGATCACTGGTACGGGGGCTTCTTTGTTCTCAAGTTCGGTTTCAACTTTTGGATGTCGCATCGCCGGTATCTCATCAACGGCTACAATTTGGTTGTTGAGATGTGGCAGCGTGAACGAGAATGCGAGTGCCGGATCGGGCGTCAGGCGGATAACATTACCGTGACGTATCTGAAAGAATAGTTTCCAGAATCTTTCAAGCTCTCTCCGCTGGTCTCTGTCAGTTCCCCATGTCATGTTCGGGATGAGCCAGGAGATCAATGTTGCGTCAGGAAGATCCGGGCGTTCGCTGAAGGGTGAATGGAGAGCGAACAAAAGGCCGTCACTTGGCACCATACCTTTTTCCGTAGTAAATGTTGGATCATCTGGCTCGTCGTATGTCGGCGCGCCACACAAGATAATGCGACAGGGGTACGTCGTTCGCCGCAGGTTGGCAACTGTTGAGGGTACCAATGGAAGATGCAATTGATCCGATCCATCAGGTGGACCGTCCGAGTTGAAGAACTTTTTCAACCCTGCAACTGCTTCTCGAAAGTCGCGATTTCGTTGCCGAGTGTTTGGGGGACCACCGGGCAGAACAATACAAGCTAGAGGCCGATGTCCCGGGGTTTCGATCACATGCACGACCGTACCGCCAGGCGCAGTCTCAACCAATGTTCTAAATTGGCTTGCAATCAATCGTCGATCACCCGGCACTTGGCGGGTTGGGACGTAAATAAATTGCTCCGTTTTTTCCGAACGCAATCTTGATCGATCAACGGCAGCAAAATGTGGGGCCGCGGAACCGGTGACAGCCGTGCTTTGCATTTTGTCACAACCTGACATGAGCAAAGCAGCGACGGCTAGGGTCGCAGCAGGTAAAAAAGATCTCATTTAAACACTCCGGTTTGTGAAGGAAGTAATGAAGCTGATTGTTGATTTATTATTCAAGCTCCTCGAGCTTGCGGCGGAGAATCGTTTTTTCACGCTCGCGGCGAAGTTCGGCAATCTTGGCCTTGATGTCGTATAAGAAGGTCACAAGTTCGTCGCGATGCCGCTGCTGAACGTCGCGTAACTTGCCGACGGTGGCAGCATTTTCGATCAATGCAAACCGAAGGTGCGCGAGGTGATCTTGATGGTCGGCATGCTTCTCATTCATTGTCGTGATGGTTGTGAAGAAACTATCCCACTGCGATTTCGCCATCATTAAAATCATCGTGGTTAAGGTTGCCAGCGCGAGCATCGTGATCGCCATCGAGACTGATCGAGACGGCCATTCATTTGGAACGTCTTCAAAGATTGAGCGTTCTTCAAGTCCGCTGCCGACGATGCGGCAGAATAGAAACGTTGCAGTCAAAATGAGTGGCAAAGACCACATCGCGAAAATCTTGGTAAGGCGTGGGCGCTCTTTGGGCTGGGAACTGAAGAAATAGAATTTCAACCAGAACAGCAATCCAGAAATTGGCAAAAAACTAAAGGCCAATGCACGCCAAAACGTGGCTGGGATTGGTGGCGCATCAGGGTCGGCGGCGGGTGTCTCGAACAAGCCTCCGGTTTGCACTGATGCAACACCAGTGTCAATCTCGGCATAGAACGCGTAGGCACCGAACGCAAGCAGAGTTGAAAGCACCAAAGCACTGGCGACAACAACAGCGCGAGGTCTGTCGGTCCGCAAACGTGTCCCTGTATCGACGCGGTCCACCAGGTCGCGGTCATCGACTTCCCTTTCGATCAGCTGTTCGAGGTCAGTTCCATGTTTTTCCACGATCGGCAACAATTCAGCGCTCTCTGCGCGTTGGAGCGACCGCTTTTTGTCCGACCAATAAAGTGCTTCCGCTTGACTGCGTTGATCGTCGTCGCTCGAATCGATTAGCGGACCTAGTTCCGCAACATCGATTTCAATGTCCGCTGCCGGGGAGAAAAGTTCCTGACCTGCGATGCTAAAGCGAATGCCATGCGGCAAGCCATCGTAGATTGGATTCTCGACCAGGTCGTTGATGTCCAACTTTGGGGATTCGTTCTGAGAACCACTATGTTTGTTATGAAGCACGTTCGTTACCTAAAAAAGTTGTTGGAAGGAGTTCAATCAGGAGCCTAAGGATTTAATTTGGTGAGTTGTTTGGGGGCATCAGCCGACCAACAATTCGGAAGGCGATACTGCGAGAATTCAGTCTTGCCGACGGCGAGCCCTAGCTTCGGATCACTACGTTGACCGGGATGACCACGCCGAGAAAGCAACGCCAGCATTCAGCGGCAATTCGAACGTTTTCAATTTTCAATACGGAGACTGGCCCTCCACAATACGGACATGCCGGGTCATCATTGGGAACTTTTGGCTGATCCATCGTGCCTTTATCCACCGCTCGGGGAGTATTTAGCTCGGCCATTTCTTGATTCCTTAGTGAAGGTTCTGAAAGTACGTACCTTTAGCCGTGTCGCCCCGAAGGGCGATTTAGAAACTGGGAAAAGATGAACTGCAAATTAGTTCATCGAGAAAGGCTCATCGCCATTT
The DNA here is from genome assembly GCF_041583735.1 of Novipirellula sp. Taxonomy (NCBI): domain Bacteria; kingdom Pseudomonadati; phylum Planctomycetota; class Planctomycetia; order Pirellulales; family Pirellulaceae; genus Novipirellula; species Novipirellula sp. The sequence goes on along the minus strand of NZ_JBFHFD010000011.1, from coordinate 13,347 downwards.
ACATGTCGGCGCTGTTGCGCAGAAAGCAAGATGTTGCCACCTATTTCTTCAAGCACCTGACGAAGCTCAAGTTTTTGCAATTGAGCGGTCGCCGTCACGGAATTGTGGATGTCCCAGGCGAGGTATCCCGTTGGTTCCGGCGGTGCCAGCTTCTCACGATCGCGAACGCGGTTAAAAATATCGATACGCAAATCAGGATCGATGCCAAGCACTTCGTCCGCATCTAACTTACCGGCGAGTCTACGCTTCACTGTGCGATGCAAGGCGAGCAGGTCGTTATCCAACACCGGCTGCTCAACAATTCCTTCATACAATCGTCGGGCGCTCTCCGCTGCCGTCGCCTGGGCCTTGTCTAATTGCCGGACGAACGCGTTGATCTTCGCGCTATAGGATTGGTTTCCGAACTTCGAATAATAAACCGACGCGTGTTCCGTTTGGCGAGTGCAGCCATTGCTGCAAACCAATCTCAATGTGAACAAATCCGATTTCAGTCTTGGGCCGCCGGTTTCGCTATTGCTGATTTCCAGCCCAACTTTGATTACATCACCCACTTCCGGCTGAACCTCGACGCCTGGGATCAAAAATTCCAACTTCACCCCGAAATCTGATACAATTCCCTTGTCGAATTTCAAGAGATCATCGTTAAAAGACATCGCTTCGAGTACGTCGATAGTCTTGGCAACTCCTTTTTTCGCGCTGCCATGCATGTAAAGCTCAGACTCAACGACTCCCACGACAGTCCCGTTCGAAACGCAAACCGTCACAGGCTTCCCTTTGTCTCTCTTTCGCTGCTCAAAGATCCCGTTGAATTGATCGAATGGAAGGTCCTGTTCGAATCCAAGCGGAATCACACATGCCTTGACCAGCTGGTCATGCACAGTGTCTGTGTAGGGAAACCTGGTGTTACTAAATTCAAGGGTCCCCTCCTCCTGGATGGTGATTTCCTCCAGCCTAGTTTTGAAATGAGTGACCGCGAATGAGGCCTCAAGATGCTTGTGTAAATCGTCGCGGTTGGTAACGCGAACTTCACGAGACTCGGTAAGTTTTTCTGGCTTCATGGCTCTATACCTTGCTTTAAGGTGAGTTCCAGAAGTTTTGGTCAACGATGCGCGTTAACAAGTTTTTCGGGCGACGTTGACAACAAATTCTGGACGGAAACTTGAATGGCATTCCTTGCCCCGTGTGACGGCCTGCTGGAAAACCACATCGAATAGCGGTTTCCACGTAACCAGATTAAGAATACACAAAGTGCGACCGCACGTCAAGCCGGTCGCACTTCACGGGTTTGAGAATGTTAAGAGCGGTACCTTGATATTGGACCAAAGGTCGGTTCGTTGAGAATCGGTTGTACGAACTTTGAACCGGTGCTGCTTCATGCTCTTTGGCTTATCTAGGTCCATCGTGCAGGCCTCGCCGTCCAGACGCACAATACCGCCTGTCGCACGAAACGCGTCCACCAACTCGATCAACTCACGCTTCTTTTCATCCGGAAGCACTTCACCTTCGGTTCGTTTGAGATGAGTCTTGGCGGCTTCGTGTTTCTTAGCGAAAAACTCAGTCAACCGTTTTGCCGTGACCACTTCACCAGGCCGAAGATCATCTATTATTTTGCATGCTGTATTGAACCTCTCAGTGATTCCTTGCTTCGTAAGCGCGACTTCCCGTTTCAACACATATTCTTTCATGACGCGAATATCGTTCAACGTAAGCGAAGCCAAACCGTGAATCCGAGCGTGTTCAATCACCGCCTCAATCGATGGAGCCGTTTCGCTTTGGGTTGAAGTTGTTTCGCTTTGCCGCATTTCCTCCGTGTCCGTGCTATCCGGCGAGCCTATCACTCTTTCAGATGCTTTGTCAAACTCTTCGGACTTCACTCCCTTAAGATACGTTTCGGATGATTCGAAAAATTTGAAAACACGATTACAAGCTTCCACAGGATGATTGGTACCAAATGCGGAGCCTGCATTTATTGGTAGCTTTGAGTTGTCGATTAATCGAGTCCGCTTTTGCTCAACACTTAAGTTCGGTGCTACCACCTTCAACGCTGCTACTACTGGTCGCAAAATCCTTCGGAGGATTGCATTGCTGACTGGCTTTCCCGCGACTGTTGCTTCGTGGGTCGCTGCTTTAAGAGCTTGCTTGGCCACCGCCATTGCTTCCATGACCACATCTATCGACTCCCAATCTTCGGGACTCAAGGACTTGGTTGGGTCCCAACTTCCCAGGAAGGCTGCAATGAATGGATCCAGCAATTCCGCATCTTGCAAAGCCGCGATTCTCATTTCGCTGAGATTCGCCGCGGACAATTCAGTTTGTTTTTTTTTCATCCCTAAATATTCTCAATGCGCTGAATGGGCGACCAGCCTAGACCGCTACAGGTAAATGCGCCCCAATGGACTACCGAACCAAACGGAGGATTCGGCTCATCAATGTACCGCTTGCAAAAACTCTTCCACTCATCGAGCTCGTATTTGTCTTCAGCAAGCGGCCAGTACTGCTCTTCTAGACACTTGAGTACGTCGCTACCATTTCTGAGAGACTCACCGCGATGGTCATCCTCACCACGCAACCATCGCTGCGCCAGTCGCACTGATGCGATCGGAGTTTTTCCTTCAACGATGTAATCGTAGAAACGGTAGAAAAACAGCGTGCATGCGAGCTGATCGACTTGCCAAAGACAGGATACGACGGTACGGGATCCCGCGTAGTGGAACGCAAGTGGGAAGCTAACATATTCATCGATATCGTTTGGGACAAGCACGGCCGTTTCACATCCGCTCAATGTCGTCACGTCCGTTAAGGGAAGCCGCAGCTTCTCAAATATCTTCTGGAGCTTCAACCGATCGGTTCTTGTGCCGTCGCGAAGCACTGAATCAAGTGGGGCAAGTAAATTAGACATCGCATGCCCGGCAAAATGCCATATTTGAGAAGATTGGGATCGCTTGGTTAGTTCTTCAAACGTGTACTCGGAGGGGTCGCACGATCCCGCCGTCAGTACCTCGGCAATCTTTCGCACCTCCATTGGTGCCAATTCATCATCACAGTCGTTCGACGCAAGTAACAATGTGTCATTGCCGGGAATACTGGGCTTCTCGGCTAGACGTTTCAGGATTGAGAGGCTGGGAACGGTTTGCACGTCAAATAAATCGCACATGCGTACTTGATCGCCTAGCGGAATTGCATGAAATGGAAAAAGATGCAGCTCGCGATTGGGAACGATGATAATCGACTCACAGTCACCGATCTCTGACATTATTGGCTGCAATAGTCGCTCGCTAAGCGCATCCGTTATTTCATCGATGACATTTTTCCACGCTTCTGTATCTTGCGTCTCTCGATGTGTCTCAAATCCTCCCCACCAGCGTTTTCCCAGCTCCGTCACTCTACTCTTACTGAGGCTCGTCAATTGATAGAAACGATGGCCACCCTTCTTTATCACTACAGCGGAAAGCCCACTCTCATTAACATGGAGATGCAAAATTGCCGTCCGGTCGTTCGGCAAGAGGTGCACTGCGTCCTCGAGTGTGGCTGTTTCAACGGGAACCGTAGGGTTGAAAAAAGGATCATGCTGCTCCTTAATAGTGCGAACGATTGCTTGATAGGCAATCAGGCTCTCGTCAAATGTTTGTAGTTCGGGTTCCCCGCTTGTCTCGGTATCGATTTGTGGCGAATGTGCTTTTTGCAAACTGTCGCCATAGACCGGTGCAAGCACCCACATCTTCACGTCATGGCCTCTTGCTTCGCGTGATGCAGCATTGTGTACTTCAGCTCGTGCAAGTTGTAGCTGTTTTCGCAAGACATCGGGACATATTGAAGGCTGAGATTCTGTGCTCACCATCTCAAATATCACTCTCGCCCTCGCTTGCTCGCTCACGCTGACTAAAGTTTCTGTCAGCTCTGCACAATTGCGCTCTGTGATTAGCTTTGCCAAGATAACTGCACGCTTCGCATAGCAAGTGGCAACCTTTGTTTGAAGAGAAAGACGCTTTCGTGGATCTACTACACGAAAACGCATTACGGAAGACACTTCGATTGCCTCAGCCAACAATTGGTCCGCTTCTCCTAGACTAACAAACGCGTTCTCTGCATTTGCTATATCACTACAAAGCATTCCCGCCTGCATAAGTGCCAAGAATCGATCCTCAAGGAACTGCCCTTCAAAGGTTGTTTGCCAGCTTTTTGCAGCAACTCGAAACGCGGCGCATGCTTCCTCAATTGCACCGATAGCAACGAACGCTCTGCCGCGGAGGTTCTCAATTTCCGCAGATGCGCGACTCGTGTCCATTTGCCATACGTCGACATTTTGAACGGCTTTCTGCGCCTGATCGATTTGAAGTATCGATTCACGGGGATTCGCAGCTTCAAGCAAAAACTTCGCAAAGGCGAGTCGCACAATGAAAAGCGGTACTGCTACTCGTTCCCCAATTCGACCTCGATTTGATTCCAACATAACGATAGCTTCTTCATAAAGACCTTTCGCTTCAACTTCGTTTCCAAGCGATCGCTGAGTCACCGCATGCAAGCTCAAACAAGTCGAGAAATCATTCGCAATCGTGCCGGGTCGTGATTTAAACTCTTCCCTAAGCTGGGCCGCAGCGACACCTAAATGCCGAGCGGCCGACTGAACGTTTCCTTCGTGCATGTCGAGTAGTCCAGCAGCAATTCCTAACCGAGCGAGAACTTCCTTCGGGATCCATTGCCCGGCGTGCGCTGCAATTTCCTGGTAGTGAATCGCGCGAATTGTCTCTGCTCTGGCTCTATCAATAGCCCCACACTCAGCTAATGCGATAGCATAATCCGCCAATACCTCCACCATCAAAGGAATGTCCCGTTCCTGTGGACAGTCGTTGTTGCCGGAGCAACACAAAATGGTGGCAGAAACACTAAATGGACTGACTGCACTTATTGATTCGCCAGCCATTCGCAGCATTCGTCCGTATGAAAGCTTGGATTCTGCAAACTGCCTTCTGTATTTATGTCGCCCTTCCGCCATATAGAGATAGGCTGCGGCGTTCATTGCTGCATCAAGATTGTTGTATGCATCTCTCATTCGCCCCAACGCAATGTCCGCATTTCCAAATGCGAGACACACTGCAATGGATATCTCGCCATAAGCTTCCAATAACTCTTCTGTGCAGAAATTGTCGCCATCTTCCGCGCTCTGTTTCGCACGATTCCAAAGTTTCTCGATTGCCTGACGTGTCTTGAGGATAACGTCGGTCTTGCCTACTCCAATTTCGAGATGGAGCAGGTCAATGAGCGCCTGGATACCCTTTTCCGGACGTTTTAGCTCAAGCGTATGCTTAAGCACATTCGCTAGGACTGTGCGTGCCAACTCCACGTCACCCATTGCTTGATGAACTTTACCCATTTGATGTGCGGCTTCGGTAAGTATTGCTAGTACACGCTTAGGTGGTCGCCTTTTGTTAGAGTATTGTTCAAACACTGTTGATAATATAGTCACTCCATCACTAATAAAGCCGGCCGTAACAAGATCCGTCGCTTGTAGTACACGGAGCCAGCTGATCGTTCGCGCGGAGCGGTAACTCTTTCTCTTGACGCGTTCAAAAAGCCGAATCAGAACATGACTTGCCTCGTTTGCTGCCATCGTGAGGCCATAGTTGGAAAGTAAGATCTTGAGCGTTTCTACGTCTCGTAGTGACTCTTTGGTGAGTACGTGATCCTTGTCACAAGCGGAATAAAGAAACAGAGCCTTGCGCATGTGATGCACGGCTTCATTGGAGACTTCCGCCTCCTTTTGAAACTCTCGAACGAAATCAAGGTGAGTTTCCGCAATTTCTTCCGCCTGTAACATCGCAAATGGCGAACGCAGTCGGTCTGCCTCTGCGGTTTCTAAAGCATTTTTTGCGTCAAGGTAATTTAGTCGTCGACAGGCGCGAGCCATTCCAACCGATACTGGGACCAACACCTCAAATGCATTCATGCCTAATGCCAGCTTGTAGAATCTTTTGAGTCCCTCAACATGTAACTGAAGATCTTCCCTTTCCCATGCTTCTGGCATCCGTCTAGTCAAGTATGCTCGGCAGCCAACGTACTGGCCGACGAGGTTTAGCGTGGATTGCTCTCGTTCAGTGAGATGCGTCCAAGAGTTGAGCTGCGAAGGATCATGGTTCTTCTTTCCCGGTGATAAATGCTTCAACCACTGCAGAAGTTCAAACCTACACTTCAGCGACAAGTGTGAGCTAGAAAAGACAATTGCTCGAAGTTCTCGCCACCCCGTAAATGAATCTCCGGAAGCAAGCTTATGCCTCAGGACATTCACCCAGTCTCGCTCATTTTCTCTTTCTGAGGAACCAAGCATTTATTGCCTCGCTAGATTGAGTTTGAATTCACATCTTATTTTTAACACATTAGGAATGTTACGTTTGTTGACTACTGAGGAATGACGGTTCGTAGTCACTCAGTCGCCTGCGAAAAACTCGGTCTGCTTCGCCTCCACCCGGTCGACCGAATGCCACGTCGTGTGATCTACCGCGTCTGCACAATTTTCTTAATCGCCAGCGTTTTTTTGTTGCAATGCGTTAGTTTCCTATGGCAATGTCAGCGGCTATGGGGCACCGACAACTGACCATTGATTTCGACGCACTGGCAACTCGCGAGGCGGTTGTTGACTTCTCATGTCCTGGATCCAGGCCGGAAATGGTGGTTTTGCCCAAGGATGTATTCGCTGCCCGCACGCGGGCAATTTGGGACGCCGTTGAAGCCTGGTTGATTGATCTCACTCCAGCGCACGGTTTTGATGCTTTTAGCCTTGGCGTTTTTGACAAAATCGCACCTGAAGCGACGGGGTCATTTGCTGACGCCGACCAGGTACAATCCATCACCAACGAATATGCACTTGCTGCGGGCGTCGCGATCGCGGCCGATGAAGCGGCGGTGATGCTTGAAGAACACGGGCATCCCGATGACGCGTCAACGATAGTTCGAGCTTATTATTTCGCATTGGCCCTCAGTACGCTCGGTTACGACCTTGAGCACTATCTCCCTGGTATGCCAGTACATGCTCTTGATCTGTGATTTTTTGCTGCGTAATTCTCCGACATGGGAAACAACCGAGTCCAAGATTTTCCACTGACAGAGTGTTCCTTTTCTCGCCGTCATAGGCAATTCTCTCGTCAAAATCGCTTCTTATTTCGCCACAGAATCCTCTGGAGTGGTACGATGCCAATATTTGGGGTCTACACAAGTCAATTTCCAACATAAGGCCTTCTGACGCTTTAAATTGCATTTGTTGGCCTATCGCCCAAGCGTCAGAGCAGTCGCCTGACTTTGTCCAGCATTCATTGCGTCATCAACAATGACTTTGTTCCAGTCAGAACCACGGAACACTGGTCGATCGTCTCTGAACTCTAAATCGTTCCGACGAGTCATGGAAACAATTTCGCGAAGGTTCGCACTGAGAGCATCGCCTGCGGGATCGTTATCAAACGCAGCAACGATCTGAGCGCCCTGCCCCATCCGCTCGATCGCTGATTGGATTAATGCGGGCTGCGCCGGATTCATTTGACCTGAAAGCGACCCGACACGAATGTCATTGCACTGTTCACGCTTCACTAGGTAGGACAGGGCATCGAGGCCGCTTTCAGCAAATGCCAAAACGCGATCGGTTTCGAAAGCCGCCGACATCCAAAGCCCCTTTCGTCCGCCCTTGCTGAACATGTTTACCCCTGGACCTTTGATCTCGTAGCCGGTCAGACATCGATCTTTGCTTCCCGAGTCGTCAGGACATCCCCAGTGTGGAAACACAATCGATCCGCGTTTGGGGCAGTGGCGAACGCGATCGTAAAGACGCTCCCGTTTGAGTAAGTCAAACGGAATCCCGCGAGTGTTGCAAAGGTAGGGATGGGGTTCGTCGATTGCATTGAAGTTCGAGTAACGAGCCGCAACGCCGAGCAGGTCTGTTTGACTTGGCTTGATCTCGCTTGCGAAACGCCCGCGATACGTCGTTTGCAAGTCACTGACGTAACCGCCATCGAGATACGGACGAAGCAGTTGGCGTGCCCGGCCCAATGTGCATCTCGGTTCAATTACCTTTTGGGCGAAATCGATCGCGGTTCCGCTCGATGCCGGATCGTGAACACTACAGTAGATAAAATGCTTGCCGTTCTGCGAAACGATAATCTTATCGGCTCCATTAGACATGAGCACCGAGTGGCGTGTCGATTTTTTTCGGTCAATCGTGTAGCCGTGAGCACTTGCAATGACACTCAGGTTCACTTTTTTGAAGGCTTCCAATTCCTCGTTGCGATCCATATCTCCAGTATCTCCTGTTGTTAAGTTATTCGCAGTCGGCATCTGGCCAACGCAACAGAGTTGACTCGGTTAACTCGATCCCCTCCTCCTCGCTGAACCATGCCGTAGCGGGCCGTCGCGTATCGAATGTCCATTCGTATCGGGCGGTCACCCATGCGTGGTTCTCCCAGATTGCAAGGAGATCGCCCGCATGCACTGGCTTTTGATTTAAGAAATGCCGTGGGCCAGTCGATTCACGTTTGAGCTCGAGATGGTGAGTTTCTCCCGTGTTTTCCGGTGAAGTCGGATCGAGCGCATCACGTAGCCGGTCAATAGCCTCCAAGCCCCCTGCCCTAATGATGTTTGCAAATTCACCGATTCCTTGCACTGCGTCGCCGTCGAGTCCGAGAACGTCGGCCATGAGCTGGTTGGCGATCCGGCGCGCTTGCACCTCGCTGTTTGTTGCTCCAAGCTTTTCGCCGTGGACGGCCAAGTCCAGGAAATGCTCCAAGGCTGACTGAGGCTGTGTTTTGATCATGGTTTCTTTCTCCTTCAAAACCGGCTATAGGGTTAGCGAAACACTCGCTTCCAAAAACCTTTGTCACGCTCGGATCGCAACGCTCGCTTCAATTGATTGATTTCTTGCTCGTGTTGCGAAGTAAGCTCCTTTTTCATCTGAGCAATTGCCTCTTTCCAACCGTTTGCTTTGTTGGAGTGATCTTCCAATAGTCGCAACGACGACTTGTGTTCCTCTCGATTGTCGTCAAGGATTTTGCGAAGATAGTCAAGCTGGTCCTGAAACTGCCGACGCTCTCGCTCACGTTCTTCCTCAATTGCTTTTAGCTGGGCGCGAAGATCCTCGCCCCCTACTCCACCGATACGATTCGTTTCGGATTTGCCTTTCGGCTTTTCAAGCCTTGAGAAGTCACACTCGTCACCGAAGTAACGCACGAGTTCCGAAGCATCAATCTCGCGATGCCCCTGCTTGTTCTTGGAAAAGGACACGTCACCGACGTCCAGATGCTTCCTGATGGTCGCCCGGCTCTTATCGGTAATCTTTGCTGCCTTTGAAATCGAGTACTTCGTCGCCAATGTCAGTCACACTTGGTTGGTTGAGTTCAATAGCAACTCTACGCTTTGTGACATTTACCAACAAACACTTTCCGCACTGGCAATTGGACTTATCCACAGATGACATGTAACTGCCATGGCACGGTATCAACTGCCAACCAAGTGTCTAAACCATTGTGCCACCATTGATACAGCACAATAACAATGCATCGCCATGATTTCGTTCCAGCCTTGCCATGGTCAACCGCATGCGGACATGGCAACGCCGCTTCGTGCCATGGAACGAAGTCTGTTGAAGCTGGCGAACTTAATTGCTTGGTAAACACTGCCATGCAAAGAGTTCCGCAAGCCACCACTGAATTGCCATGGTCAAAAACCATGGCCACGTGCCAGCTCTGCCACCCTATTGCCACCACGACGATTGACTGTGTTTGATTGCTGATTTCTGCCAAGTTGTGACCATGGCGCGTGCCATGGTTATAAGCATGTTGTCGGGTTATCAGTCGCAGAGTGAGCAAGGCGTTTCGTTGGTGCCACTGGCACGATGCTGGTTGCAACCATGGCAAGGTGCCAGAAGTGCCATGGAGAATACGCAATGCTTGACAAGGAGCAATCGAATCGGCACTCTGAATTTCATCGGTTCGCTCGCAGGAGACGATCAATCTCCGAGAACCATCAATGCCAATCAACAACGAAGAGGAGGAGGACGCACGTCCGAATGAGTTAACTCAAAACAAAAAAAAGACCACCGTTGGTAGCGGTGGCCTTTGAACGAAGAGTGTGAAGTGTTCTCCAAAATCGATAGAGACACCGTAGCGCGATTCAATTCTCCACGCAAGTCAAAAGTGATTCGGCGAAAGTTTTTGCTGTGCGTAACACTTTTCAAGCGGAAGTTTTGTGAACGCTCCCCAAAGACGCGTCAATTGCACATGGAAAACATCACATCAATATCGAGTGACAGACAACAATACAGCGGAGGACGTATCGCTTCACAGCAATACCGCCAGTCCATGGCGTTTTGCATGGAGTTTGACGGGCTGGAAGAGGGCGTAAATCGCTACGATTTATTGCTGCTCGTTAAAAAATTGGGAAAATCGGCAGGTTTTACCCCGCGGATGATCCATCTTCTTGATTACTACATGGCCTTTACTCGACAAGAAGATTGGGAGGAGGGGAGTCGTCCGGTGGTTTACCAGTCACTTTCCCGAACCGCCCTCGCCCTCGGCATATCTGAACGGCAAGTCCAGAAACTAGAGAAAGCGTTAGCTGACGTTGGAGCGATTACGTGGAATGACAGCGGTAACCATAAACGTTATGGTCAACGCGATCCGAAAACAGGTCGCATCCTCTATGCCTTTGGTGTGGAACTAACACCGCTTGCGAGCCTCAAATCTGAATTGGAAAACAAATTGCACGAGAAACAACTCATCGATGCTACTTGGATGGAAACCAAACGTCAGATTTCCTGGCATCGAAGTCAAATTCGTTCTTTGATTGCGTTATCGCAGGAGGAGGGTAGGGATGTGGCATGCCATCAGCGCCGCTACGACGAGATCGCCATTCAGATTCGAACGCATCTAGACCTCGCTACACTGCGACTACTTCTAGAGCGGCATAGAACGCTCTACAGCGAGTTGGTTGCGGTAATGGGGGAATGCACAGTGAAGTCAAAACGGCCCACTCAGGAGCCTCGTATTGCGAAAGAAACACATGAAAGTTCACCCAGAGGCGAATTAAAGTTCGTTCACTACGAGTCTACAACCCAACAACCATTTAATAAATTAAATACAATTAGTTCGACGCCCAGTCGTTTTCGGGATGGGGTAGGGACGAGGTGCTCGGCAAACGTTCCGTCTCGCGATTGTGGGATCAGCCACGTTCGGATCGGATCAGCTATCAATGCAGCGAGCCAACGCCTTCGAGACCATTTGCCGTTGCACCCGGAGTGGCCGGACATCGTCAATGCCGCCTCAAGAATTCGGGAAGATTTGGGCATATCGCAATCAGGATGGGGCAACGCCTGTCAAACGCTTGGCCGCACCGGAGCTGCACTGTGTGTTCTGGTCACTGATCGAGCCGCTCAACGCGATTATCAACCGGCACGTCAACCAGCAGCCTACTTCCAAGGAATGCTTAACCGTGCCAAATCAGGAAATTTGCATCTTCACAAATCGATATTTGGATTGAGCAAACGAAATGAGGTTTCTCAAGAAATTTGTTGAGACTTGCGACGGTTTTGATGTGAATATGTGATGTCGACCATATTTGTCACCATCTGATGTACACAGCATTTTGCCGTTCCATACGGCGATTTAGGGAAAGGGGCGATAGGAACATGAGAGCAGGGCAAAGACAGGGCTGGTTTCTAGCGTTAGTCTCTAGTTTTGCTGTGTACCAAGACGCCAATTATTGGCGACGGTAGAATTTTTGCATTTGAGGTGAGCAGACTTTATAGCCTCGACAACAAGAAACCACCGCCGTACATGGACGCGAGCGAACGAAGTCAACAACCCCAGATCGCATCAACACAGACGTGCCCGACCCAATGAGGTTCCGCCTGCTCAGCATCGACCATCGATCGACACGCTACGGTTGATAGAATCGGCCTTACGCCGCCCGCTTTAATGTTGACGTCGCCATCATACGAAGTCAGTGTCTGGATGCACTGGTACCGCCACAACGTCGAACAATAAATATAAACCGATGAACACATCGGTCCATCGCGGCGATTGGGATTGGGCCGAGTCCATGCCGCTGGATCAAGCCGCCGAGCGATCGAGAACCCCAAAGCGTCTTGCCGACGACGAGAAGATGGCACGTATCGAAGCCGCGATCAAACGCTGGGAAACCAAACCAAAGCGAAACGAGCCGAGACCTATCTAAAAAAGCTACGCAAACAGCATCGCCACCTCGAAAGAAAGAAAAATCGGCCACCTACTGACTAGGCGATTGCTCCCCAAAGTTTCGCTGCGGCATCGGCGGTGCCGGGTACTGCCCCAAGACGGCGTGCCAGTAAGCCCACGAACGCGGATCAATCACGCCTGGTGGCGCGTTGGCAAGAACGTGACGCAATGCATCATCGTCAAGCTCACTACGGATAGTTTGCATATCCGCGAACGTCGCGTGCGTCATCGCATACGCGACAAACCGAACGGTGTCCTCCAAGGCTTCTTCGGGCGACTCAAACCAAATCACACGTTCAGCAACGTCGAAGAACGTTTTGTTGAGTGGAAGTGACTTCATCGGGAGAGTCCTTGATCGCGATCACTGGCGGACTGTCCCAGCAAAGGCAGGTTAGCAAGGTCTACTTTCTGAACAGCAGCAACTAAACGCTTGCGTGTCTCTTGTGGGAGTTTCCTAACACTGCCATCCTCGAAATAGCAAAGAGCCTTCAGTGTCAGTTCCGGATTGAACTGCTTGCCGTAGACCATTCGTCCTGCCCTGAGTGCTTGCGGCAAGTCAATCACTTTCGCCTCGATCATCGCATCAATATCAATATAGTCCTTGACCTCGGCACGCTTCTGCACGACGGCGACTTTGGTTCCAGCAAGATCGTAGATGCTGGCGACCGTGATCCCGTTCTCGTCGACTGTGTCCCCGCCTCGCAACCGCTTCAGTTCAGGAACGCCAAAGAATGAAACCGAAACGTCTTTGCCACGATTGATTTTCGCTGTCAACGTGTTGGCACTTTTTTGGGTGACTTCGGCGTCGCGTAGAAACGGCACCTTTCCAAGAAGCGCATCAGGATCGAAATCTTCATTTCCAAAGAAGTCGAAATCCACCGACTGCCGGTGCCCTAAACGAAGAGCAATGGCGGTGCCTCCATAAAGTGTGAATGAATCGGGTACATCGATCAGCTCTGGCCAAAGCCGACGTTGGGCGTCGGAATGTGTCAACGACAGTGAGACAACTTTTTGATAGTTGTTAGGTGCTGCATCCCGCGTGCTCAGGGGCCAGCCCCCGAACCCCCGGGATTTTTTCAGGCATGACTCGGGTGTTCAAAGAGTTTGTTGCTGGTACTGT
>NZ_JBFHFD010000010.1:0-47045 GCF_041583735.1 Novipirellula sp. | reverse complement strand
GTCGCAACCGGAATTCCGCCAGGCATCTGGACGATCGACAACAACGAATCGAGTCCCTGCAGGGCTCGGCTTTGCACGGGGACTCCGATCACCGGCAGATTGGTTTCCGACGCCACCATGCCTGGCAGATGAGCGGCACCCCCTGCTCCGGCGATAATGACTTTCAATCCACGGTGGCTCGCACCCGTCGCATAGTTCACCATTCGCGTGGGCGTGCGATGCGCCGATACTACCAAACGCTCATTGGGAATCTGCAACTCGTCCAAAATATCGGCAGCCGCTCGCATCGTGTCCCAATCATTGCGGCTGCCCATAATCACGCCGACCAAGGCGTCGGTAGGGCCAAATTCGTTTTCACTCATGACAAACTTCGCTTCTAAGGGGGGAAGGACATAAAATGCGGTGCGGTCTGCGGGATCGATTGCTCGCCAAATTTACAAAAATCAACGCGGTCCGCACACCACGTTGGTTTTGCCGGCAGATCACAGCTACTCGCTGAACAATCTCTCCCGTAGCGGAAGCCGTCAAGACTTTCGTCGTACTGGTGCGACCGACCCAAACCTGACGCACACGTTCGGCGACCTTTGGGAGGCCTGCTTAGTCGTTGATCACTTCCAATTTCGCGAACGCCAGCCGGAAGTTGTGTTCGCCATCATCGAACCGCACCGTCGCGGTTCGCTTTGGACCACGTCCCGTGATCGAGACCACCGTGCCTTCGCCATATTCGGTGTGCCGCACTTGTGTTCCTTCGCGGTAGGCCGTCACCGGGGTGACACCGCCGTTGAGCATTTCGGCCGCAGTCTTTAATCCTGAAACCGGTGCTGATTTGCGTTTCTTTGTCGCTGCCATTTCGGCCAATTCCGTCTCGGGCAATTGGCATGCTTCGTCGTAAGCGGTCGCAGCCGATTCATGCACCGTCGGCCCCGAGTCGTCGATGGACGACGCGTCCCCTTCGTCGGGTAAATCCCAAGACTCGGGATAGCCACCGTGAGCATCGGGATCGTCGTCAAACCAATCGCGATCCACGGTGCTTTCGACTTTCTTCAGTTCATCAAGAGGAAGTTCGTTCAAAAACGGACTTGGCACCGCAGGCCGTGTATCGCCTCGTACCGTTCGCCGCTTACAAACACTCAGCTGCAACCGCTGCATCGCTCGCGTGATACCCACGAATAACAAACGCCGCTCCTCTTCGAACCCTGCGTCGGTATCCATCGAACGCGAATGTGGCAATAAACCTTGTTCCACTCCGACGATATAGATGCAGGGGAATTCCAGTCCCTTGGCCGCGTGCAACGTCATCAACGTCACTCGGTCATCGGAATCTTCGAACGCGTCCGTGTCCGCGACCAATGCGACCTGTTCCAAAAATGCCTCGAGCGTCCCGTCTTCGGGATGTTGGCGATCGAATTCGACTGCGGCGGAAATGAATTCGTCGACGTTTCCGATCGCACTACTGTCTTGCTGATCGACGGATGATTTTTCCAGGAACGCTTCGTATTTGGTTTCGTCGACAAGGTAACGCAGCAAATCTTCGAGCGTCGCCGAGGCTTTCTTGCTCAATCGATCGTACAGTTCGACGAATCGTGTCACAAAGGTCGCCGAACGTTTTGCGATTCCTTCGATTTGATAGACGTCGCGTGCCGCTTGCAACATCGGCACCTGGTTCACATCCGCGTAGCGACGCAGTCGCTCGACCGTTTTGGCGCCGATGCCACGTGTTGGCACATTGACGACGCGTTGAAACGCCACGTCATGGTTGGGGTTGTTGATCAGATGCAGATACGCCAACAGATCTTTGATCTCTTTTCGCTGGTAGAACTCGACGCCGTTGATGATTTGGTAGGGCAGACCGCGGCTTCGCATCGAATGCTCCAGCGACCGCGTCAATGCGTTCATTCGGCATAGTACCGCAAAATCACGCGGCCGCATCCCTTCGACACGAATCGCGTTGGCGATTTCGTCCGCGATCCCGTCGGCTTCTTGGTACCCGTCTTCGTACATCCTCAAGACGACCGGATCGCCTTCGGGATTATGGGTGTACAGATCTTTCTGCTTACGCTTCTGGTTATGGCGAATCAGTTGGTCGGCGACACGCAGGATGTTGGGCGTGCTGCGGTAATTTTGCTCCAAGCGAACCGTTTTGACCGCCGGATAATCCTTTTCGAAGTCGAGGATGTTGTTCAAATCCGCGCCACGCCAGCCGTAGATTGATTGATCCGGATCGCCGGTGACCGCGAGATTCGCATTGTTGATCGACAACCCTCGGACGATCGCATACTGGGCCAAGTTCGTGTCTTGGTACTCATCCACCAAGATGTAGCGGAAACGTGAATCCAGGTCTTGGCGTAGTTCGGGATTGTTTCGCAGCATGATTGCGACGTGGAACAACAAGTCATCGAAGTCGACTGCGTTGGCGGTCAACAATTGCTGCTGGTAAACCGGATAGACTTTTGCGGCGACCGCGTCGCCCGTGCGACTTGATGCGGATAACATCATCTCGGGCGTGACCAAGCGGTTTTTGGCACTGCTGATGATCGAAGTGATTTGTTCGGGCGACGTATGGCTGGTGGAAACGTTGGCGGCCGCGATCGCGCGTTTCATCGCCTGTTTTGAATCCGAGGTGTCATAGATCGAATAATTTTCGGACAACCCCACCAGCGGCGCGTAGCGGCGAAGCAATTGGGCACAAAAACGGTGGAACGTTCCCATCCAAACCGGTTTGCCCGGCGCCAGCTGGCCGACGCGAGTCCGCATCTCGTCCGCCGCTTTGTTGGTAAACGTGACTGCCGCAATTTGCGAAGGCGAGACCCCTTGCGAGATCATGTAGGCGATCCGGTGGGTGACCACGCGAGTCTTTCCCGAACCGGGACCGGCCAAAATCAGCAGCGGTCCATCGATGTGGGTGACCGCTTGGGTTTGCGACTCGGTCAGTCCTTTGAGGATGGCGTCCATGTCAGAAATCTCGCGGTAGAAAAGCGGGGACCGAAGCGGCGGGGAAAAAACAGAGAAGAGAAACGGTGGCACGTTTCCTTTGACGCCTCATGATACCGACTACGGCAAATAAGCGTTAGTGACCCCACGTTCTTACCCCCGAAGCGGGGATCTCGCACCTCGTTTTGACTGGGCTGCAACGTACCCGGCGGATGCCGCCGGAAAGTTAGGAAAGCGTACGCGGCGGATGCCACCCGGAAAGCCGGGAACGAAGGCGTCTCGATTTGTGGGCGACTGATTTTAGAATGGGCGGTTTCCAGTGGGCGGCCGGTTTTTATTTTGAGGCAATTGCTTATTTTGAGGCAATTGCCAATTGCGACGTCCAGCATGGGGCAAGCCCCCGCCACGGAGATCTGGTAGGATAAAATGGTTAGAATGGACAGTCCGACTGCATTCGGTAGGGATGCAATTTGACGACGATACGCAAGGGAAAAAACGCATCAATGGCTGGAAAAAACGTTTTAGGCGGCGAACTCGCCAGCTGCAGCACCGATCCTTTGACCGGGTTCTACCGCGATGGATGTTGCAACACCGGAGCGTCCGATTCGGGCTTACACGTCATTTGCGCTAAAATGACGGCTGAATTTTTAGAATTCAGTCGATCGCGAGGCAACGACCTGAGCACCCCCAATCCAATGTTCCGTTTTCCCGGTTTACGTCCCGGCGATCGCTGGTGTTTGTGTGCCGCCAGATGGAAGGAGGCGTATGACGCAGGCAAAGCGCCGCCGGTGGTACTCGAAGCGAGTCACATTAGCGCGTTAGAGTTTGCCTCAATCGAAGAATTGCAGGAGCACGCGGTGCTCGAAGAAGAATGAGAAAAAATTGAGTTCAGATAGGGCTTGCGGCAGCGAACCTGATTGCTAGAATCCCTGTCATCTGAAGAGGACACACCCGCCGGGAAGTCCTTGATCGGAGCAGCGAGCACCCCTAGCTCAATTGGATAGAGCATCGGTCTACGGAACCGAAGGTTAGAGGTTCGAATCCTCTGGGGTGTACTGTAAAACGCGGGCTTTTTTGAAAGGTCGGGTGTACTTTTCAAAAGGAGATACACCCGTGGGTGTACAAGCTAGCGATTCTCAAGGTGTAGCTGGTGTAAAGAAGGGTTTAAAGCCCGTCAAGCCAGCAGGTTCACCGCTGTTTCCTCACGCATCCGGCAAGTGGGCGAAGAAGGTAAACGGCCAACTCAAATACTTCGGCCGTTGGGATGATCACGACGGCGCCATCGCTGAGTATCGAGCATTCTGCGGTGAAGAGGAAATCGTTGTTAAGGCGCTCAGCGTCGCTGATGGCGTTAACTTGTTTCTTGATCGCGAGCTTAAGCGACGCGCATCCAAAGAGATATCCGCCAATCATCTGCGGGATATCAAGTCTACCTGTAAGCGGATCCTTGAGGTGTTCGGTCGCGAACGGTCAATCGAGTCTCTGGGGCCGGACGACTTCGCCAGATACAAGCTCTCAAGGATCGGCACTTGCAATATCGTGTCGTTCGGTAATGAAACCGTCCGAGTGAAGGCTTGCTTTAGTTGGCTTCTCAAAATGAAGTACATAGAGGAGGTTGAATTCGGTCCCGACTTCCGCAAGCCGACGGATCTTCAAGTTCGCCGTCATCGTCGATCGGTCGGTAATAAGACAATTAGCAACTCCGACTGGAGATACATTGTCGACGAATGTGGCGTCCATCTGCGTGCGATGGTGCACTTGGCTGCCAACTGCGCTTACGGCCCAACGGATTGTGCACGGCTCGATCTGAAGCGTTTCGATGGGGAATGGTTAGAATATCCTCGGACTAAGACGGAAGTCGACAGGATGGCGTATCTGTGGCCTGAAACGATCGAAGCGGTCAAGGCAAGCATCCAACGGCGACCGGATCCCAAGAAGGGATTTGAGCATCTATTGTTCGTGCATCGCGACGGCGGCAGTTACGATCGATCGGACAACCCGATTAGCAAAGCGTTTCGGTCTGCGGCTGGCCGAGCTGGGCTCAAGCGAGAGTCGTTCTACTGGCTCCGTCACACGTTTGAAACGATTGCGGGTGACCTTGGCGATCAAGTCGCGGTGAATACCGTGATGGGCCACGTGGACACGTCTATGGCTGCGGTGTATCGGCACGAAGTCGATAGCCATCGCGTCATCAAGGTTTGTAACCACGTGAGGGACTGGATCTATGCCGGATAGCGAACTCAGGAAGGTTTAGATTCTAAACGCGTTCCTTTGACCCTTCATGCCTTTGTTCGCTGACTTTTTTTGCTCGTAACGTTCTCAGTTCTCGGCGTAAGTTGCGGTTGCAATCAGGCTCGCGACTGGGCCGTTGGCCAATTCGATCGAGCTCGACATACGATTCGCTGTTGTCGCGGTCGGATGAACTGGGGTGGTAGTCCCGATCATCAATCGGATGAAGATGAACGGTGAATCCCTGGATGGCACGCACTGCCAATAGTTCAGTGAGCTTAGATTCAATCGCCTCGCTGCGAGGGAGGACGGTGGAGCTTGGGATTTTCCATTGGCAAAGCGCTGGCGAATAGGCGAGGACTTTCAGTCGCTGCTGCAGCTCGTCGGGGTTTGGCGATGATGGCAGTCCTCTACCAACTAACGGCTTGGACACTTGCGAGGCAGATCCCACAACACTTAACAAAAGATCGATCTTCAACATTCGAGTCCACTACCAAGCCATACGAGATGAATCACTGCTGGACACTGTCCGCGACCGAAGTTGGGCGTCACCTCATCCGCAATTGGAACCTGGGATTCGCAACGTTGCCTAGCTATACCAAAATTGCAGCGGTTCCATGTCGCATTTGTTGTACTGCGGCGTAGAAACCACTGTAGATTCACGCTTGGAATTTCGCATTTTCAGTTTGGTTCAATATCGGCAGTCATCAGCTTCGTACGCCAATGATCAGCATAAATTCCAATGGTAAGATAGACCAGTTGTGCGACGCCAATCAGCATCACCAACGAGTGAAAACTCTTTTTGAAATAGGGATAGTGCCCATAGATAGGATCGAGCAACCCAATCACGTCGGCAATGATAAGTGCTGGCACAAAAATGGAACCAATTATTAGAATTATCGCTGCAGTTATCATTGCCCAAATGCGTCGTCCGAGTCCTAGAAAACCGAATATTGCGATCGGAGCGTTTACCGTGGCAAGGATGCCCAGTGCTTGTAGGGTCGGCGTCCACGGACTCTCAACAGGTGACGATGGCCCCCACAGTAACCCAATTGAGTACACTACCCATATTGACATGTAAATCATTGCGGCAAGGGTAAAGACACAGGCTTCCCGTGTCCGTCTTGGATCCCGACACCAAGTTGTAACGCGAGCAACTAAAGTAGGTGTACGAGCGGAAACGGGACGGCCGTCAACGAAAGCTTCCAGGTCCTCCGCTAAGGCTATTGCCGATATAAACCGGTCGGCGGGCGTTCGAGAAAGGCATTTGAGAATGATTTGGCGTAAATCGCGAGGAAAATTCGTTGCAACCATTCGTTCTATGACCCGCGATTCCATGCTGAAAATTGAAAGGATTTCGATGTAGGTTTTACCCAACAATAACGGTTTTCCCGTAAGCAATTCCAGCAACAAAACGCCGAGGGAGTAGATGTCGGTTCGGACAGTGACTGGTCCCAAGTCGGGTAACAACTGCTCAGGCGCCATATACAATGGGGTACCAACAATCTGGCTAGTGCGAGAATCATTGAGCGGTTCGTCCGCTACCTTAGCCAAACCGAAGTCGGTCAGACGAGGTTGATAGCCCGACAATGGAAGGGACTGTATTGCCGCTCCGGGCTCAGTTGGCCTGTCGGTCTTTGATTCCCCGCCGGCCCGCGATAGCAGAACGTTACTCGGTTTAATATCGCGATGTACGACACCCTGAGAATGCGCGTAAGCCACCGCGTTCGTGAGTTTGCTCACAAACGAAGCCGCCTCGACCGCCGTTGGTAATCTCGTTTGTAATCCCTGCCAAGTCGTTAAGTCTGGACCATTGCAATAAGAGGAAACAATATAGACCGTCTCGCCGTCCCATCCGGTTTCGTAGATTGGAATGATGCCAGGATGTTCAAGTAAACCAGCGGCCCTTGCCTCGTGCAACATCTGTTGGCGACGAGCTGTATCCCGACTAAGGTCTCTGCGCGGAAGTTTGATTGCAACCTCGCGACCTATTATTTCGTCACGTGCGAGATAGACAACTCCAAACCCACCGCTTCCAATTTCCCGGACAACGTCGAAACGTCCCACCTTTGTAGGAATTGCATGGCCATCGGCCGCCGCTACCGGAACAGAATCGGTCGTCGAGAAGTGTTTAGCAAGCCGTAACAATAAACCCGCAGCATCGCCGGTTTGTTCGTCGCTTTCCGATTCCAGAGCGATTGTTGAAATCATCCCTGCGACCGCCTCCAGCTCTTCGGGAGTAGCTCCCGGAGCCAGCAGTTGGAACGCTTCATCCAACTGCGAAATATCTTCACATTGGCTTATAGCATCTGGTTCTGGCTCGTCGGTTTCTTGCATTGGCTCATTTTAGGTAGATGAGTGTGCTCATGCCGAAGATGCAAGCGTCCCCATTTTGATCAAGACTGTCTTGTTGTGTTGCGTGGGTCAAAGCTTTGCAACTGAAGTTGGAGCATGGCTAGGATGCGTCCCCACCGTTTCCTAACAGTGTCCACATTAATATTCAGACGATTACTAATTTCCAAGAAAGTCAGCCGTTCCCGATATCGCAAAATCAATATCTTGCGGTCAACGGGCATAATCGTCTGGATCGCCTTGTGCAATTCGTGATCAAATTCATTTGACTGCGCGGCGCGACTGGGTGATGGGTCCTTGGCTTCCAGTAATTGAGACGGAAGAAAATTGAGCGACTCTTCCCGGTCAACCGTTCGCTTTTCAGCATCAACATATTTACGTCGTGCGTCTCGCAAGTTGTTGGTTAAGATCGCGCGCAGCCACTGGTTGAATTCACCGATAGTGTCCCCCGAAAATGTTGGTAGCGTTTGCGTCGCTTCCATCAGCGTGTCCTGAATAATATCCGACACGCCCACCTTGGACTGCCACTGGCGAGCAATCGAGTTCTGTGCAATCCACTCTAATTGAGGGAGCAGCCGTTCAATTAGCAGGAGATCAAACACTTGACCGCTATCGGCCGAACATTCGTTCAATTTGGCGTCGCAGGTCATGTTGGACATTTCATGTTTCTACAGGTTTTCGCCGATTGGATCCCGCCAAACGCCTCCCGATGCTTCGACATCTGCGCCTCCGGGAACTTTGTGGTGGTCCACTGGGGGGCAGTGCTGCCATTGTAGTGCGAATGGGCACATCCAGCAAATGCTATAGTTTTTTTTCCGGTTTGGCCGGAGGAATCCGCCTATAAGGGTAGCGGGAAGACCGTGGCGTTTGCCGGCTCGGTTCGAAGCGTCTCCTCTTTTTAGGCGAAGCCAACGTGTTCTCAAAATGGTCACCACGATTCTTTTTACAAGCCGGGACGCGTTCTCGCAAACTCGCTCGCCGCCAATTGTCAGCGGCCTTGCTTTCTACCCAGCGTCGTGTCGGTATCGAGCGACTGGAAGACCGGCATTTGCTGGCAATGGATTTCGGTGACGCGCCGGATTTGGGTAACGGCACCGGTCCGGGCAACTACCAGACTCGCCCGGAATGGGGTGGCCCAAGCCATATAGTCAGCTCGAGTTTGTTTCTAGGTTCGAACAACGTTGTCGATGATGGAATCCGTAGCGGGACACTCGATTTAGATTTTAACGTGACAAGCAGCCCTGCTGTGACCGTGTTTGTGACCAATATTACACATCAGCCAGCGGTTTTGTATGGGTGGGTCGATTTCAATGGCGATGGACATTTCGACAATTCGACGGAACGTGCCTCCAGGACAATCGAGAACGCGGTGAATGCTGCGGTCACCTTGGAATTTGATAAATTGCTTACCGGATATACTGGCGAAACCTACGCCAGGTTTCGAATTGGTCCGGGAACAGAAAATGATGAAACAAATTCTGCAAGTTTCGCTTTTGGCGCCGGTGACATCGGCGAAGTCGAAGACTATTTGGCCAATGTCTCTGTGCCCGTCCTATTGGGTTCTATTGGGTCGAGACGAGACGCAGGAATTCCGAAGTCTCTGGCAGACAACGATTTTGGTAGCTCGATCGCACCGATTGGCGACCTCGATAATAACGGCGTAATCGACTTAGCTGTTGGTGCCCCAGCGGATGATACCGGAGGGCTCGACCGAGGCGCGGTTCATGTGTTGTTGCGGAACGCAGATGGGTCGGTGAAAAGGGTTCAATACATTGCGTCAGGCATGTCTGGCCTGACGGAACTGAACGACGGCGATCATTTTGGGACCTCCGTTGCTACTATAGGCGACCTCGATGGCAACGGTGTGACAGATCTGGTCGTAGGTGCTCCGGGAGATGCTACAGGAGGATCCTCGCGGGGCGCAATCTACCTGCTTTATATGGACGTACAGGATGACGATTCCATCGTCGTGCAAAGCAGCGTGAAGATTGCTTCGGACATTAATGGATTCGGTGCACTTGCTGATGGTTCACAATTCGGAACCGCAGTTAGCGCTGCAGGCGACATTAACGGCGACAATGTGACAGACCTTGTCGTCGCGACAGGCGGTACTGGGCGTGCGATCCATGTTCTGCTCATGAACGTAGACAACACGGTGCAAAGCACACAACTGGTTAAGCCAGGTAGTGGAGTGATTCCTAATGCATCGTTTCACTGGGGTAGTACCGTCGTGAGCGTAGGAGACATCGATGGAGACCTCGTTCCGGACCTAGCAGTGGGCGACAAAAGCAACTCAAGTCGCGGCGCCGTAGACATACTTTTCATGGACCCGGATGGCACTGTTCGGACATCCACGCGAATTGATAACCCCAGTACAAGCAGCTTCACTTTCGGAGCTTCCTTGGCATCGATCGGAGATCTTGATGGCGATACGATACCAGACTTGCTAGTGGGGAGGGATGGCTTCGCGGGCGCGGTATTATTGAATTCCGACGGTAACGCAAAGCACATTTCTGGTGGCGCTGTGGGGGACGGTGTGGTTATCGCTGCAGCGTCTACTGGGGAGCGCAACGAAGACGGGTATACCGAGGTATTTCAGTTCCGAAATGGTCACCTTAGCAGCAGACTGCTCATCGAAGACATCGGCAATGATGACGGGCAAGAATTCGTTGACTTCCCTTTCAGCTGGGGGGATTCCAACCATTCTGTCGCTGCGTTAATGGATCGGGAAGATATTCGAAGTCCGAATCTGGCGATTGGTGATTCGGACAGTGATTTGGGCGGTGCCGATCGCGGCGCAGTACGCATGGTATTCAGAAGTAATGGTGTTGGTGTCACGGGAACACAAACCATTGCCTCTGGAATTGGCGGAATGGAACTGCTGGATGATTACGACCGCTTTGGAGCTGCGGTTGCTTCCGCAGGTGACCTGGACAACGACGGCGCTGAAGACTTGTTCGTAAGTGCACCAGGAGACAATGAGAATACGGGCGCAATCTACGCGCTTAATCTAAACCCTGACCGTTCGTTGAAGAGTTATATGCGACTCGATGTGGACTTCAGTCAGTTCTCAGGGAGAGAATTCGGAACCTCCATCGATGTCGTCGGGGACATGAATGGCGATCAGATTGACGATCTGGTCGTGTCATCGCGCACAGCCGACGGCTCGGCCCACTTGGTTCATCTGTTGCTACTCAACAGCGATCGTTCCGGCGGCACATTACAGCGGATTGATCCTGGACCGTTTGGAACGCCCCATGCCAGTTGGGGCACTTCGGTGGCAGGGATTGGGGATATCAATGGCGATCAGATCCCGGACCTTGCAGTCGGTGCCCCGGACGCAGGACCGGATGGTCGCGGTGTTGTCGACATCCTGTTCATGAATTCTTACACAACCGTTGATTCAGTTGCATCCATCGCTAACACTTCGGGATTTGGCTTTGGCGCGTCAGTGACATCACTAGGAGATCTGGACGGCGATGAAGTTCCCGAAATCGCTGTTGGTGGAGTAGACTTGGTGAGAGTCTTTTTCCTAGAAGCCAACGGAACCATTGAGCGGCAACATGAATACAATCCGGTAGAGCGGATCGCAGGAACTGTAGTTTCGTCGCTGACTCTGCTGAACGACTCGGATGACGAGGGAGTTGTTGAGTTGGCCGTAGCATCCGATAGGCTTCGGATCGATACGCTCGGACGTTACATAAGCATTCGTGGCGTAGGCGACATCTCACCAATTCGCTCGATTTCCGGTGAAGATTTTGCATACACAATGACGTCCCTCGGTGACCTGGACGGGAATGGAGTCGTCGATATTGCCATGGGCGCTCCTGGCACGAACGCGGTTTATGTATTGTTCATGGGACAAAGCGACGCGTCTTTCTTGACTCCATATATTGAGCGTGCCACTGAGATATCCAGTGAGATGACGATAAATTTTATTACAGGCGAAGTAGTTAGCAGTCGCAATCGAGGCGGACTCGACATTCAATTCA
Organism: Novipirellula sp.; assembly: GCF_041583735.1. Taxonomy (NCBI): domain Bacteria; kingdom Pseudomonadati; phylum Planctomycetota; class Planctomycetia; order Pirellulales; family Pirellulaceae; genus Novipirellula; species Novipirellula sp. The sequence continues at coordinate 35,541 of NZ_JBFHFD010000010.1, read as the reverse complement.
GCCCCGATGATGCATTTGCAGCATCGGTTGCAAACATCGGCGACCTCGACGGCGACGGAGTTACCGACTTGGCTGTCACGGGAGGTGGTTCGGCTTACGTGTTGTTGCTCAACGCCGACGGATCGGTGAAATCGACCATCGAGATTGAAGTTGGTGATAGCCTGATCGAATCCGTGACTGGATTGGGAGACATCGACGGTGACGGAGTAGTCGACCTTGCGTTGGGAGCACCGAGCCGTGATTTCCGAGCACCCGGCGAATCGCAATCGCTTGGTGGAGTGCATGTCCTGCTCATGAAACCCGATGGCAAAGTCAAGGACGATGGCGAGACGATAATCGACCGTCGGACTCTCGAAGTGCAACACTCGGACCAGCTGTGGGGGTTCGGAGCCGCTTTGGCTGCTGTGGGAGATGTCAATCAAGACGGTGTAACCGATCTCGCCGTATTGGAACACGGTCTACGAAGTGGTACCAATAATGGCATCCACTTGCTGTTGCTAAACCCCAATGGATCACTCAGTTCCGATCAAATAATTACTGGGCTTCAGATTAGTTATGTTGGATCGTTCGAGGATTCGATTCTGGTTCCACGTGGTGACATTGATGCAGATGGCGTTCCGGATTTAACGGTATACACTAAATCCTTGAATCGAACGATTTTGTTTAACACAGATGGGACCGTCAAACAGGAGATTGTAGAGGACGATGATCGCGAGTTTTCTGCAACTGCCATCGGCGATCTCAACGATGATGGTGCCGGTGATATTCTAATCGGTCGCGTGGGAAACTTCGGGGTAAGGGAGCTAGTAATCGAATACCCTCGTCCCCAGTTCTCTTTAGTTGGTGATCGGGGCGACGCACCCGACTCGGATCCGGGAACAGGGCCGTGGAACTACAACACGTTGCTGACGGACGACGGTCCGCTGCACGGGGTAGTTCCTGGACTCTATCTCGGTGCGTCAGTAAGCATTGATGAATCGGACAATCTTTCGACGGCTGCAGACTCAGATGATGATGACGGTGTGGTCGATCCAGCACGTGATCTGCATATCACCGGTATGCCAACTATTGAATTAATGGTTACCAATGAGTTTGGCCTGGACGCAAAACTGTACGGATGGATTGACGTCAACGTCGACGGTGTTTTTGACGACAGTGAACGGGTTGTCGAGGAGGATATACCGTCAGGAATTAATCAGTCGGTGACGCTTGTCTTCCCTGAATTGCCTCTCGGTATAGCAGGCACAACCTATGCGCGTTTTCGGTTGAGCAGTGACGAGGCCGCTGCATCTCCAACAGGTGTCGCCCGTAATGGAGAGGTCGAGGATTACCGGGTAACCTTCGACACTTCGGCAGTCATTGACCTACCTGACTTCGGCGATGCTCCTATCGCCAATGACGGCTCCATATCGTCGGAAAACACCACCCGATTGTCCCTCGACCTGCCAGGGTACAACCTTGGCTTCTTTCACAGCATTGGGGACGTCGACGGAGATGGTATTAACGATCTGGCGAGTTCGGCTGTTGGCCTAGCTTTCAACGACCTGCCGGGAGTAGCGGTTCACCTGATGAACGCTGACGGAACGGTAAAACAGGTGGAGTTCACGCCAATCGATACCAACTTTCGAGATTATCGATTCGGCGATTCGTTCACCGGACCTGGCGATTTGAACGGTGACGGTGTCCCTGACGTTGTCGTTGGCGATAAAGGCAAGAGAGGCTCGACACTGGGTCGCTTGCATGTCATTTTTTTGAACCGAGAAGGGAGGTCCATTGGTTCAACCATCATTGGCGGTGACACGGGAAATGGTCCGCCGATATCTGACAATGATGGATTCGGTCGATCCGTGGCCGGAATTGGTGACCTTAATAATGATGGTAGAGATGATCTTGTCGTTGGCGCTGAGGAAATTGGTGGCGGCAGCATCTATGTACTTTTCATGGGCGATGAAGGTGTTGTTGATAGCTGGACCAGAATCGGCGACCGAATTGGGGCCAACACAAACGAGTTTAAGGGCGGTCTCGGTAGTTCGGTCGTAAATCTCGGTGACCTGGATGACGACGACGTGACAGACCTTCTGGTTGGCGCGCCCTACTACACCGAAACATCGGACAATTTGTATTCCGGCGCTGCTTACGTTGTCTTCATGAACGCGGACGGAACACGTAAATCGTCGGCACGGATATCGCAAAGCACCGGTATTCCGCTGGCCAAAGACGACCGGTTCGGTTCTTCGGTGGCGGCCATCGGCGACGTCGATGACGATGGAAATTTTTACATCGCAGTGGGCGCGCAGCGGGACGATACGGGCGCGTCAAATAAGGGGGCAGTGTACGTCCTTCTTTTGAACTCCGAGGGGTCAGTCAAGGATGTCTCTAAGATTGCTGCACGCACGGGCGGGGGGCCGAATGATGCCAATACTGGATCGTTTGGATTATCGATCGGTGTGATCGATGATGTGAATGACAACGACCTGCCCGAACTAATTGTGAGAGCATCAACGACCCAATACTTGCTTCACCTGACTCGCAATCTACCCGGTTCGCGGGCTCCCACACACAAACTTGATGCCAATCTGTTTCTCGGATCAATCGTTGACGCTGAACCGAAAAGAAACACGGACGTGACGGCAACCGGCGATGACACTGTGGGTTTTCGTAACGATGAAGATGGATTGGTGGATCCAACACAACTTTCACAGCTGATTCCCGGCGAACCAGTCGTCGTCGATATGCGGGTTACCAATACGATCGAAGGCCAGGACGACGCGGCGGGGCCAGATGCCATACTGCATGGCTGGATCGACTTTGATGGAGACCATGTATTCGACCCGGAGGAAGAATACGGGTTTGCCCGTGTAACCAACGGGAAAATTGGAGAATTGGTTTCGATCACGTTCCCAGCTCCGGTAAATGTAGTCGAGGGCACAACTTATGCGCGTTTTCGACTGAGCAGCGACGCGGCTGCAGCAGAGCCCACTGGTCCAGCGGCTGATGGTGAAATCGAAGACTACAGCACGACGATCCAAATTGTGAATTCCGACTACGGAGATGCGCCGGACTCAGGGGGATCACCGAGTACTGGAAGCTACAACACGCTTTCCACCAATAATGGGCCATCACATATTGTTGACCCGCTAATCTACCTAGGCTCTGGCGTCAACCGTGAACTTGAAGCTCGGCCGAATGCCTCGGCCAGTTCCGACATGGATGACGGCCTGATCAGTCCCTCGAGCGATCTGAAGCTGATCCCGGGACAGCAACCATCGGTTCGTGTAAAGGTGACAAACAACACCGCGAATGATGCTCGGCTGTATGGTTGGATCGATTATAATTCCGATGGTGTTTTTGCAAACGACCCCGAGACAGAGCAATCAACCAGGCTGCTTCTGAATGGATCTGTTGTCAAAGAACAACTGGTAATCCCGGCTTTCTTCGCAGGCAATGTGGAACTCCAGTTCGCCGCGGTTCCCGCGTACGCTGCTGGGCATACGTTCGCCCGCTTCCGATTGAGCACCGATGGTACAAACACCGGTCCAACGGGGCCTGCGACGGATGGCGAAGTGGAAGACTATCGCGTCACCATACTCGCCAACGATTACGGAGATGCCCCCGCAAGCTTCAACCTGACCTCGGAACAAAACATCGAGCCTCCGTCGCATCGAGTCGTTGAAGGATTGACGATCGGAGCGACTGTCGATCGCGAACTCAGCGGATTTCCGACTCCAGATGCCAACAGCGATGATCGGTTTGGAGAAGCAGACGAGGACGGTTTGGTCAACCCACTAAGAGACCTTACGCTTGTACCGGGGCTCATTCCGTCTGTCGAATTAAACGTTACTAACAACACAGAAGAAGGAGGCAAACCCTACCTGTACGGGTGGATCGATGTGGATCAAAGTGGCTCATTCGATTCATCGGAGATGACGTGGGAAGAGGTCGGGCCCGGAACAACGTCGGTCATCTTGAACTTCCCGAAGAAAGTCCCAAAAATTGCAGACGGAAAGACATACGCTCGATTTCGATTGACGACGGATCCGGTAATCGGACCGACAGGAATGGGCGGCGTGGGTGAAGTTGAAGACTACGTTGCAACGGTGGTTCGCTACGACTTCGGGGATGCGCCGGACAAGGGCTTCTTCCAAGTCTTCGGCAGCTACTCCACAGAGCGGGACCATCTGGGACCCTACCACCTTATCGACCAAAACCTCACGCTTGGAGCGTTAATCGACGTCGAAGAGGATGCGACGCCGATCGACGGTGCAGTTGGTGATGACAGCGTTGGATTGGACGATGAAGACGGTTTGATAAATCCACAAAGGGACCTGCGGCTAACGCGCGGGATCGCGCCGCGTGTCGAGGTGCAGGTCAGGAACGATACCGGGAAGGTCGCTTGGTTGTACGGCTGGATCGATATAAACGCGAACGGAGTCTTTGAGGACTGGGAGCGAAAATCCCAGAAAATCGAAATCAACCACGACTTCGCTACGACGTTGCCGCTGGAGTTCGATCCGGTCACAACGACCTATGTCGGTGAGACCTATGCGCGTTTTCGTATAAGTACTGATCAGGAGGCGGCAAGAAACCCAACCGGTGGTGCTCCCGACGGCGAAGTGGAAGACTACCTCGTCACTATTGTCAATCTGGACTATGGAGATGCACCTGACATAGATTCAGGCACAGATCCGGGCAACTACAACACTCGTGATGTCGACCTGGGGCCGACGCACAACATCGTCGATGGCCTGCACATTGGCAGCGACGTCGATAACGAACTCGACAGCCTGCAGTACTATTTCGGGTACGGTTCACCCTCCGACGGCACTCCACGACTGTCTGCCAACGGCGACGACCAAAGTGGTTCGGCACCTGACGATGAGGACGGTCTGGTCGATCCCGTAAACGAGCTAAAGTTGACCGTCGGCAAATTCCCCAAGGTTCACGTCAATGTCACAAGCAATGTCGCTAGTGATTCGGGCAATCCAGCTTGGCTATACGGCTGGATCGACTACAACAGAAATGGCCACTTCGACAATGCGACCGAATTCGCTGCCGTTGAGGTTCCTTTCGGCGAATCTACGGTAGAACTTGACTTCGGCAAAGTGCCCAACAATGTTGGCACCACCTACGCGCGTTTCAGACTCACAACCGACGGTGAACCAAGACCAACCGGCTATTACTCGGATGGAGAAGTGGAAGACTATGTCGCTACGATCTCTCTTCCAGCTGACGGGTCGACAGGCCCAACAGAGGAGCCGGTCCTGCGAGCGAGCACAGAATATTTGGCTGGTAGTCAATACAGCAGCGGAGCGCAATACGGAGCGTCGCTGGCATTCGAGCGACAGGTCGGTAATGCAACCTACTTGTGGATTGGAGCGCCGGGAGATAACAACCCCGATTCAGATGGGTATTACGGATCGATTCGTCGCACAAAGTTTGATGGTCCGACGACAACCGCAACTGATCGATTGTTCGCCGACGCTGTCTTGAAAGACTCAGCGTTTGGCAGTTCGATCGCGATCCTTGGCGTCACCAACGATGGCCCCGCGACAGCTTTGCTGGTCGGGGTAAGCGACGGTGGTTATGAGTTTACAGAGTCCTCCCATATTATCGCAACGCATATTGGCCGGGCGAAGTACTTCGACATGAATCCGAACGGATCCTTGAAAGGATTTATTTACGGCTACACAGGAATTACCGAGGGCGAACACGTTGGTGCTGCTGTCGCCTATCTGGGGACAACCGGTTCCGACATAATCTTCGCCACGGGGAGCCCTAAAGCAAACGCGTTGAAAGGGGAGTTGTCGGTTTGGAGGGTAAGCAAACTCACAGGCAATATCACTTGGGTGAAGAATATTGGCAGTGGCACGTCAGGCATGCGGTCTTTGCCGGCCAAGGCTGAGTTTGGTTCGTCAATTGCTTTGGTTGGAAAGACAGGTTCCAAATACACGCTGGCCGTCGGCGCGCCCGGAGGAGACGGAGCGGTCTACCTGATAGATTTCGATACCCAATCGCAGAATGTCACGTCGTCGAAGAAGATCACAGCTCCCAAGAAAAACACTCGCTTTGGAGGATCGGTTACGGCCGTTGGGGATCTGAACGACGACGGTGTCACTGACCTGGCCGTGGGTTCGCCTAAGTACAACAAGATGGGCGCATTGCACTTGTTGATGATGAATCAGGACGGAACATACAAGCCGAGTCCAGCCAGGATCGGTTCCAACGCGGTAGACTCAATATCGCTCTCCCCGAACGACCAATTCGGCGCATCCTTGGCGTTTGTCGGAATTGACAACCTCGGTTTCGCGAAGCTGGCCGTTGGTGCCCCAGGAACAAACGGCAAAGGGGCTATCTATCTGTTGTCGCTTGAAACAGAGATCACTCCCAACACTCTGAAAAATGCCGTCGAGTCTGTTCCTGGTGATAAGTCAACGTTGCAGACAAAGGCCAACGCGCAGGATTTCGACGAATGGGTGGAGGCAATTGCGGCGCTACCCGAGTTCCCTCGTCCAAACGAAGTCTTCACAGTAACATTGAACGTCGAGTCGGGCGTTCCTTACAAGGGCGTGACGTTCGACGTTCCTCCAGGCTATAAATTGGTAATCAACGGCACCGGAGGTCAGATTATCTTTCGAGGAGCTTCGCCAGCATTAACTGTTGCATCGGGCGACGTGTTGATTACAGGCGGCGTCACTTTTACCAACGATACTGATGCGCCAACGATTTTGGTCGTTGGTGGCAGTTTGACCATTCGCGATGCGATTGTTCAAGAAACAAATACGGCAAGTCGTCCGGCGATTCAAGTAATCGGCGGAACCCTGGATCTTGGCACGAGCGAATCCCCCGGCGGCAACACGCTCATCATCCATGGCGCTGGCAATCTAATTGACAACGCTGGGCCGAATCCGTTGTCATCGATTGGTAACACGTTCCAGATCGACGGAGTCGCCATTGTTTCGGAATTTGATATCGAAGCTGAAATTACCGACTATTTGGACGGACACGATGCGGGATTGGTCACCTACGTGACTGACACGGTTTTTGACAGCCTCGATGCCGGCACCCGCGACCTTGACCTGCTGTCGCTGGTTGCCGATTTAAAACTGGCCAATGCGACATTTGTAATCGCCGACGCGGTCAACGGTGAAGCTGCAATCCTCAGCGACGACCATACAGTCCGCTTCGTCGCCTCTGAACTTGGCGCTGCCAGCTTTAGATATTCCGTGCGAGTCGACGATGATGAAGTTGCATCCCGCAACGTTAATTTTGATATCACCAATCTGCCTCCCAGTATTGCCATTGAGGCAGCCGATATTGCCGTGAACGAAGGCGAAACACTCGCTAATACTGGGACGTTTTCCGATTCAACAACTGACACCGTCACTCTATCGGCCTCGATCGGTACCCTCACAACAATCGGCGATAGCAGCGGAACGTGGTATTGGTCGCTAGGTACTAGTGACTCGACCAATGAAATCCAATGGGTGACGATTACGGCCAGCGATGGCGTCGCCAGCGCCTCTACTAAATTCACATTCACTGTGAATAACGTTGCCGTTTCCTTTGACGCTGGCAGCAATGCGTATTTGGTCCCCGTTGATGAAGGTTACTTCGAACGTACCGGTATTTCCTTCACGGATCCTGGGGCGGATGAATGGTCGGGCACCGTAAACTTTGGCGATGGCACGGCAGAGCAACCATTGATTATTGATTCGGCCAGCAAGACGTTTGACCTGAACCATGTTTACACCAGTGAGGGCGAGTTTACCGTCACCGTGCGGTTGAAAGATGATGATTCCGACTTCGTTAGTGATACGTTTGAAGTGTCCGTTATTTTGAACCAACCGCCTGTCGCGAATAATGATTTGCTGGTCATCAATGAGGACGACTCACTCGTCGATATCACGGGCATTTTGGGGGACGCTGACTTCGGCTTGCTGGGCAACGATGCTGATCCAGACGGAGACAGCGTTACGATTGTTGCCATTGATGATTCGTCGATTACGAAAGGCATTTTGCATCTCAATGCGGGCGTTGTCACGTTCGATCCAAATAATGAATTCGATCCGCTGGGCACCGGTGAAACCGAGTCTCAGTCGTTTTCTTACACGATCGCGGATCCGAGTGGCGAAACCAGCTTGGCCACCGCGACCATCGAAATCAGTGGCATGAATGACTGGCCAACCATCATCGTTGACAAAGCAACGGTCAGTGTCCAGGAGGGTCGAATTGCCGAAAACCAAGGTTTATTTAGTGACCTGGATGCAAGTGATATCGTGTCACTCCATGCGTCGATCGGTGCGGTCATCGACAATGAAGATGGAAGTTGGTCCTGGAGCTGGAACACGCAAGATGGTCCGATTGATAGTGCTCAGGTAATCATCACGGCATCGGATGGTCGGACAGAGTCAACGGATTCATTCGAGCTTGTGGTTGAGAATCATAGCCCTGAGTTCACGTCTTTATCCACGGATTCTCCCAGCCTCCGGTCGCCTTCACCGGATCGAACTGTTGAACTCTCGGGTAGATATGGGGACTCGGGATTACTGGACACACACGCGGTAATGGTGGACTGGGGCGACGGAACGCAATCGGAGAGCATTATCGTCGATCAGCTCGAAAATTCATTCGGTGCAAGCCATACGTATGCGTCGGGCGGGTTCTTTCCCATCACTGTCACCCTTGCGGACGATGATGGCGCTACAGTGGTTGCTACCACAACAGCTGCGGTCCAGGGAGTTGGACTGGTTGACGGCAAGCTTTGGGTGATTGGCACCGACGGTCGCGACGATGTCAAAATTGATCGCGCGTGGCGCTACGATGGTTCAGGCTGGTGGTGGTATCCCTCGAACTGGTTCAAAGTAATCGAGGTCGATGCGAGATTGGGTCAGCAACATGTTAGAAGCGAATTCGCAAAATCTGATGTGGATTCCATTGAAATCGTAACGCTCGGTCACCGCGATCGGATTGATGTCAAACGCCATGTTGACCGGCCAGTGATGATAGATGCCGGACCGGGTGATGATCGGATTAATGTCGACAGCGGAACTGCCACCGTATTCGCAGGGCCGGGGCGCGATCGAGTCACAACGGCGTCGGGGGATGACTTCGTCGATGGCGGCGAAGGCAACGACGCCATCTGGACGGATAGTGGCAACGACACGATTGTCGATATGGATGGTGACAACGAGATCCGAAGCGGTTCGGGTGATGACAGCATCACAACAGGTGAAGGGGATGATAGGATATGGAGCGGTAACGGTAACGATGTCATCCTTGTCTCCGGCGGGAACAATTGGGTCGATTTGGGAGATGGTGAAGACGTCGCGTGGCTCGGTGCAGGCAACGATCACGTTTCGGCGGGCCGCGGAAACGACCTCGTGTTCGGCGGCGAAGGCGACGATCACATCGACGGAGATCGCGGCGACGATATCCTCGTTGGAGGAGGCGGAAACGATCGAATTAATGGAGATCGCGGACTGGATCTTATCATTGGTTGCCTCGGCGCCGATCGACTCGATGGCGGGCGAGACGACGATTTGCTGATCGCGGGTTGGACGATTTACGATGACGATCGAGATGCACTTGACCGTGTCCTAAGCGAATGGGCAGGCAATGGAGACTATGTGGCAAAAGTAGGGAATCTTCGGTCCGGCATAGGCAATCTCCCATATGGTCAAGCACTTCATGCTGGCGTCACTGTTTTCGAGGACGAACATCAGGATAGATTGGAAGGAAGCCAAGATCGGGACTGGTACTTCTCATCCTTAGAGGACAACATCAAGCGTAAGCGACACAACGAATTCGTCGACGTTATCTAGGTTGCCAGCATGATGCAGAAGCAATACCGAATTGCGACTACCAATGCGGCAGTCGGCACCATTTATATTGAAGGCCGGGTCGACCATCGGCTACCGACTGAACATGATGCGAATTCGCCGGTGCTATTGATTGACGCAATGGATGTGAAACAATTAGTAGCAGTAACGCTGGTGGCCGTTGCTCAAAGCGAAGTATCCCGACTGGAATTCTCTCGGAGCGATGGCTGCAAATCGCGGACAGTTGTGATAGTTGATGAGCCAAAATCACAAACACGCGTATCTGAGAAAACTTGCCTCAACTGAACGAAGAGCGGGTTCGGCTTTAACCATCCCGGCGGTGCCAAGATGGGCTCTGCATCAATTGTCTCGTACATAGCGTCATGCAACTGTTGCGAAAGCCAGCTGGGGTTGGGTCTCAAATTGTTTGTTTGGGAATCGCCATTTGAAGTCGGCGAACCGTATTTCGTCCTTTTTGTATTCGACCGCGATCACTGCCTTGCCCCCCTTTAAGCTTGGCTCGCATCCTCGCATTGACCGTATTCTTCGACGACCAAATCGTCGTTCTCTAGTTTGCTGATGCGAGATGCATTGTCGTGCATGCGATCGGCTGGATAATGCTGGATGAATTAAAGCCGCAATCGCATCGATTCGCCCCCCTTACAACGAACTGCTTAATTGCTCGCTGCAGAGTGGTTTGCAGCCTCCCCTGATTGCATCGCGTAAGGCCAAAGCGTATGCTGCTGTCAGTTTGAGGTTAACATATTTTCAGAGGAAATCAGCGATGAGCGACGCGAATGCGGCGACAGCATCTGTAATTGCGTCCGCACCGCTTGCGTCTGAGATTGACGCCCTACTGTCGACGCAGTTGATTGTCGCTTGGGCGGGTGAATCAGGTTCGAATGATGACCCCTCGACGAAGCGTATGGGATGGTGGCGAACGGACCTGATCGGAGAAAGCGCCCAGTACGAATTGGAAGAGTTGCTTCCCAACACTTGGCGGTGGGTCATGTTCCAATCGGTGCGTGAAGCAGCTCGTTTGCATGACGCGGCCGTTCGTTCGAAGGATCACGATCCTGACCGTCTGGTGACTCTCTTCTCACAGGGGTTTGTGATCGACGAGAAGGTTGAAGACAGGCTTCGCCAACTAAAGCTCGCTGGTACTGATCCAGCCGAGGCTTTCCCTGTGCTGGGTACGATGGTTTCCGATGGTTGGTCCGTCGACGCATTTCAACATTGGGCTAGTTCGTTCGGCAAGGAATCGTTTACTGAGGTTCCGGCTGGTCGTCGGTTGAAGGGGAAGCCGCCAGAGAAGCTTGCTGAGCTGACGTCTCGCTTGGTGGCTGGCCTTTCGCCTGAATCTGGCACGTATCCGATGCCTCACTTCAGGAGGAATACGTAGCGATGCCGTGCAAGGAGGAAACACAGCCCCACACCCGAATGATGAAATGTACGCTCGAAATTGAGCCATCACGCTCCTATTGGCAACTTTGTGGATCGGTTGACGGTAGCGTTACAAATGAAAAGGCATTTGAAGAGTCAGTCTTTGGATCGAAGACCTACTTGCGTGTTCAGCGTTTGTTGGCCGACATGCGTCACCGCTATGACGCCTACCCATTTGCTTTGGCGGTGCTGGGTAAGTGCAGCCCGATAGAACTCAGTGACCGTGCACTAATCTGTCATTGGCACACTCAGCTCGCGGATCCGATCTATCGCAAATTCACCGGCGAGTACTTAGTCGAGCGATACTACGGCCCCGCCGGAAACGTTGATAACGATATGGTTAGTCGCTGGATCGAATTGACTGTTCCTGATCGTTGGCAGATTCCGACACGAAACAAGATCGCCAGCAAAATGCTGACGTCCGCACTAACCGCAGGCATTATTGGATCGAACCGCAATCCACGCCCGATTCATTTCCCGCGCGTCAGCGACTTTGCAGTCACCTACTTGATGTATCTGCTGCGTGAAATCGAATACAAGGGCACAGCGATTTCCAATCCGTACCTAACATCCGTTGGGCTGGACCAAGAAGAAGCCATCCGGCGATTCCGGGCGATCCGAGAACTCGGGTTCTCACGACAAGGCGACTTGATCCACTTCGACTGGAAGCACAACTCGATGATGGAATGGGCGCGTAGTGAGGGGATTTTGTCTGAATCCGCCCTGAGGTCCGCGACATGAGTATGCCCTTATTCCAGCACTCATTGCTTTCCGATGTGATGGCTGATCTGAAGAGTGACCTGATCCAAAAAGACGGCCCTCGTATCAGCACTATGCGTAATTATCGGTTTGCCATCGTCTGCTACGATCCCGCGGACGAATTCCAACTGCGACGGGAAGTCGTCAGGCTCAACGACGAACTGCGAGAGCACGGCTGGTACGTCCTCAGCATCAACCTGCAAAAGTTGCTCTTGGACCGAATCGCCGCCCAGGGTGAGGAATGGTCGGAAGCCATGATACGGATGGAGACGGCCCTTCAAAAAGTCGACCCGGAACGAGGCCTGCAATACCTCGAAGATCAAGTCGGCCCACTCATCGAAGGTCCTGAGGGTATCGCTGCGGATTGCAGTCGCATCATCTATGAATTCATCCAAGAGAACCCCGACAAAAAAGATCATACCGTCGCCATGATCGGACGCGCCGGTTCTCTTTACCCGTTCTACCGATCGTCGGCTCTATTAAAACACCTCGACGGACAAACGCAAAATATCCCAGTTGTTTTGCTCTACCCCGGCGTACGAAATGGGCCGACTGGTCTTTCGTTCATGGGCGTACTCAACGCTGACAGCGACTATCGACCTCGCATTTACTCCTAGCCAAGCAACATGAAGATCAAAGAGCTATTTGCCGAGGATGTTACTCGCAGCATTCCGCCGGTTGTCTACTTCCACCAGCAGGATCGGGAACACATCGAATCCGAAGTCCGGGAATACATCATCACGGGCGGATGGAACGAAGATCATCCCAACTACAAACGCGTCCCCGACGGTATTCACGAACAATACGTCAAGCTGCTGCGCGGAATCACTCGCGAGCTAGAGAAGCCAGGTGGCCCCGACCTTCCCAACGCGTGGATCTCGGGATTCTACGGATCGGGGAAATCGAGTTTTGCAAAGTTGCTCGGACTGTCGCTCGATGGAAAGAGTCTTACTGATGGAACATCGCTTTCCGAAGCGTGGCTTGCGAGAAATAAGTCCCAGCGTCGCCAAGAGATGGTTGACGCCTGGAGCGAGCTACGCGCCAAGATCAATCCAATCTCGGTCGTGTTCGACGTTGGCGCCAAGGCACGGGATAACGAACACGTCCACGCGGTCGCCATTCGCCAGTTGCAGGAGCGTCTTGGCTACGCAAGCAAAGACCCGATCGTCGCCGACTTCGAGCTAAAGCTGGAACGCGACGGGCTGTACGACCAGTTCAAGGAAATTGCGCTGGCACAGCTCGGCAAGCCATGGTCGGAGGTCAAAGATACTTCGATGGTCGACCAATCATTTTCGCTGGTCATGCACCAACTCGACAAAAAAATGCACGTTGACCCGCTTTCCTGGTCGATGGCCTACGCCGGCAAAGCACCTCCCGGACGATCGGCCGAAGAAGCAACCGCCGACATTGGCGACATGCTGCGTTTCCGTGCCAGCGATGCCACTCTGTTCTTTGTCATCGACGAAGTCTCTCAGTACAGCCAATTCAACAAGGACCGTACCGACAAGCTACGGGCGTTCGCGACTTCGCTCGGGTCGACGCTGCGAGGCAAAGTCTGGATGCTCGCGCTTGGCCAGCAAAAGCTTGACGAAGGTGCGGGCGAAGATGTCCTCGTCTGGGCGCGAGATCGCTTCCCCCCGCAACTGCGTGTCCACCTTTCAGCCACCAACATTCGTGATGTCGTCCACCGTCGGCTGCTCCAAAAGAAGACCGAGCACGTCGCGATGCTCAAAACCGCATTCGAGGAACATCGACCAGAGTTGAAGCTGTTCGCTTACGGTTGCAGCGAAGTCACTGCCGACGAATTTGTCGATATCTACCCGATGTTGCCCGGACAAATCGACCTCGTGCTGCAAATTACGTCCGCGTTACGGACGCGTTCCAATCGGGCTCCGGGAGACGACCACGCGATCCGGGGCTTGCTGCAATTGCTCGGCGACTTATTTAGCGACCTTCAGCTGGCTGAGGCCGAGTTCGGCAAGGTGGTCAGCTTGGATCAGATCTACGAGATCCAGAAGACCGCTCTCGATTCGGACACCCAATCGAGCATGTCACGGATCATGAACAAGTGCGTCGAGATCAAAGCCGACTTAGCGCTTCGAGCCGCCAAAGCGGTCTCGCTGTTGGAGCTGATCCAAGAATCTGAACCGACCACGCCCGAAATGGTTGCGAAGTGTCTCTACGACCGTCTTGGGGTTGGCGATCAGGTTTCCGACGTTAAAGAAGCACTCGAGCTTCTCCGTTCGCATGGTTTGCTCGGCTATTCCGACAAACTGGGTTACAAAATCCAATCGTCCGCAGGCGAAGAATGGGAACGTGAACGTCGCGATGGCGGTGCGAGTGTCGACAAAGTCGGCGACTACGTTTTGACAGCCCTCAAGGAACTATTAGCGACGATCGACAAACCCAAGCTGAACGACCGCCCCTTTCCGGTCTCAGGCCTGTTCAACAACGCTCGCCTCCATGAGGACACTAAGATTTTCGATCCCCGCGACCCGACTTGCGTAGTGATCGACTTCCGTTACCTGCCCAACGAAGACCGAGGGGAATCCGATTGGATCCGCCAAAGCGACGAAGCGGCGCTGAAGAACCGCCTCGTTTGGGTGTGTGGTGACAACGAAAAGGTGCGTGAAGAAGTCCGCGAACTTGCTCGCAGCGAGGCGATGGTGAAGAAATACAAAATTCGCCGCGATAGCCTCAGCGTTCAAAAACGGACGTGTCTGAACGAAGAAGAGATAAAGTTGGAAGATAGCACTCGAAAGGTCAAGGAAGCCGTCGCGGAGTGTTATCGTGCCGGCATGTTCTATTTCCGTGGCGACAAATACGAGGCTCGCTCTCAGGGTGAAGCGTTCTCAACAGCGGCGAATCGCTGTGCCACCCGAATCATCAAAGATCTTTTCGGGATGTTTGATGGCACCATCGTCAGTCCCACCGAAGTCGAACAACTGCTCCAGCCCGACCTCGTTGGCGTCTCGGCCAAATTCATGCGAGACGAGTTGGGGATCCTGGATCTTGACGGATCACGCTACGAAGCCACGTGTACCGGTGTCGTGCCCGTTCGCATTCACGAGAAGATCGCTCGCGACAACGGCATCAGTGGTCTTTCATTGCTAAATGATTTCGGCGGTTCGCCGTTCGGTTACCGGCCTGAACTCATCAAAGCATGCGTCGCCGGACTGATCCGTGGATCTAAGGTCAAAGCTCAATTGAGCGATGGCGGTGCCGAGATCAATTCGTGGCGTGATGTCGGGATGAAGGAACTATTCACATCCGACCGAGCATTCCGCCGCGCCGATTTCTTCCCTGCGGATGAGGGCGACGTCAATCCCGGCCAACTGAACAAGATCAGGAAATTCTTCACCGATGAATTCAACCTCAAGCTGGGGCGTGACATCGGTGAGATCGCCGACGCGGTTGAGACGCAATTCCATCCCCTCAATCGCAAGCTGACCGACGTCGTGGGTGATCTGAACAAACTCTCCGTCCCTGTTCCGATTCCTCCGGAGTTTGCAACGCTTCAGCGGGCCATCGAAAAGTGCCTTGCCAAGGTACGTCATGCCAAGCCGACCGTTCAGCAGCTACTAAAAAACCTAGACACCCTCCGAGAAGGCATCCGTAAGGTCAATGTGTACCGATCGGAACTGCAAGATGATTTGATTGGCAAAATCAACGAAGCGGGCGAGGTGTTGCAATACCAATTTACTCAGCTAGAAGACCTAGGCTCCGTCGAAGCAGATGTAACCGAAGCTGCCCAGCGAATCCGATCGCATCTCAAAACGGACCGCCCATGGCTGGAAGCCAGCGAGTTGGACAGCGACGTCGAGGTGGTGCGAGAGGCGTACAAGACTCAGCGCCGCGAGTTGCTTGGTGCGCAGGAAGTTTCCTCCGACGCGGCACGTGGGCGAGTGAAGAAGCGGATCGGCTTCAGCACACTTTCATCGGATCATTCCGCGATCGTGCTACGTGAATTTGATTCGGCAGTCACGAATACCGACGAAGACGCCGTCTCGCCCAAGTTGATTGACTTGCGAGATTCGTTCCAAGCACGGCTGGGACGCTGTGAAGAAGTTGCGAATCGCAAGCTCGATGAAATCCTCAGCGAGACGAGCGACAAGATCCTTCGTCCTGTCACACTCAATTTCTCCAACCGCGTAATCAATGATGAAACCGATGTCGACAAGTTGCTTTCGGAGATTCGCAAGGAGCTGATGGAACAACTAGACGCCGGTGTGAAAGTAAGGATTGTTTGAGAAAAATCACCATGACGATGACCCCCGAGGCCAAAGGCCAACTTTCCAAAACGATCCGCTCCCTTCGTACTCGACTGCTGGAAGATTTCAAGTCTGCCAACGACTCGACCTACAAGTATTCCATCCGACGCATCGACCAAGCTCGACTCAGCGAAGCCAATGCGACGCGGCGGCGACGGATTGAGGCTTGGACAGCCGAGCAAGTCCGTGGAGAGGCTGGCAAGAAGAATAAGCGTACTGCCGAGGACTTTCGCCGCGACTTGGAGAAGCAGGCCGCCTACACACTACTGAACCGATTGCTGATCCTGCGGCTGATGGAAGCCGGTGGGCTGCACAATGGCGATCTGGTCGCCAAAGGCTGGCAGAGCGATGTGTTTGGCAACCTTCGATACTTCTCGGCAGAGATTGTCGAGAACGACGACACCGAAGGTCTATCGTTCTGGCTTCGGATGGTGTTCGACGATCTCGCGATCGACATGCCCGGCTTGTATGGCGACGCCGGAATGTCGGAGTACATTCCGATCCGGACACAAACCCTGCGAGCCGTGATCGACGCGTTTGCAGGTGCTGAGCTGGAATCGTGCTGGACCGATGACATGACGCTCGGTTGGGTGTATCAGTACTGGAACGATCCCGAGCGTGAGAAGCTGGATAAGAAAATCAACGACGGCGGCAAGATTGAACCCTACGAGATCGCCAGCAAGACACAGATGTTCACCGAGCGTTACATGGTCGATTGGCTGTTGCAAAACAGCCTCGGCCCGATGTGGTTGGCGATGTGCCAGAAGCACGCCTGGACACCGCTGGCTGAATCAACCGGAACGCTCGCGGCGTTGGAGAATCGACGGCTCGATTGGCGATCTCGGCGCGACGCCGGTGAAGTCGAGTTGACCGACCTGATGCCGCTAGAAACGGAACTAGAACATCGCTGGGCGTACTACGTTCCGCAGCAGATTCCCGGTGATGCGGTCGAGCACGCTCCCGAGTCGGTTCGGGAGTTGAAAATTCTGGATCCCGCCGTTGGATCAGGGCACTTTCTAATTGTCGCCTTTGACTTGCTATATGCACTGTACGAGGAAGAAGCAAGCCACCGCGGCGAATCAGGCGATCAACAAAAATGGTCGTCACGAGCCATCGTCGAATCCATCCTTGAAAACAACCTGCACGGCATTGACCTCGATCCACGAGCTGTCCAAATCGCGGCAGCAGCGTTGTGGATCAAAGCCAAATCGAAATGTGCCGGCGCTCACCCATCTCGGTTGAATCTCGTCGCATCGAACCTCGGCATCGCACAATTACCCGAAAAGGACCCGGCGCTCGTCGAACTTCGCGACACCGTCGAGAAAGAAACGGGTATTCCCGCTGAGCTAACCAACCAAATTATTGAAGCCCTTCGCGGGGCGGATCATTTGGGCAGTTTGCTGAAGATCGACAAAGCGATAGACGAAGCGATTGAGAGCTACTCAGTCGAGATCGGTTGGGAAGGGAACGCGATGCAACTCAAGATGTTCCCCGACGGACGACTGGAACAGCAGAACCTACCGTTTCCAAAAGAGCGAGCAACGAGAGATTTGCTCGCCGCGATCGAGACGTTCTTGGACAAGCATTCGGGGGCAGATGAACTCGGCTTGCGTTTACATGGAGAGCAACTAGCCGCTGGAGTGCGATTTATGCGAATCGTCAAAGAAGGCCTCTACGATCTCGTTGTGGCAAATCCACCGTATCAAGGGACAAGTAAACTCGCTGCGTCAAAGTACATTGGCCAGAACTATTCACTTGGAAAGGCTGATTTATTTGCTGCGTTCCTTCTTCGCGGTTTGGAACTCGCACGTGACGACGGTGTTTCGTCGATGCTCACTATGCGAAACTGGATGTTCATAAAGCAGTACTCTAGGCTGCGTAAGCATCTATTGGAAACCTGCGACTTATGTTCAATAGGGGACTTTGATCGCGGTGCATTTGAAGATGTTCCCGACGAAGTTGTTAGCGTTGCCGTCGCTTCCTTCGCGAAGCGAACTAGTACTACAACGAGCATTGCAGTTTGTCCTACGCCCAGAAACGATCGCACTCGCGATAACCTTAGGACTCACCGCAAGCGAGCAGCGACACTCTGTCAGACTGGGAAAGTTGCCTTTGATCCTGTTGAGTTGAGGTCCGTTCCCGAATGGCCACTTGTGTATTGGTGGGATAGACATATTCACGAAATCTACCAGTCGCACGATAAACTCGGCGACGTTGCGCCCGTTCGCACTGGCCTTTGCACAAGCAATAATGCAAGGTTTCTGCGTCTCCACTGGGAATTGAGCACAAGATCGGAACGTTGGTCGCCTTACGTCACAGGCGCACAGGGCATGGAATGGTTTGACCCTTGTGACGAGCGCTGCGTGTGGTCGTTTAACGGCCTTGAAATGAAAGTTTTAAACGAGTCTCTTTACGGTAGTTTTAGTCGAGTTATTCAAAATGAAGACTTTTACTTTCGACGTGGTGTAGCGTACACGCCAATTGGGACTAGGTTCTCCGCAAGGGTGTTCCGACGCACCGCGATCATGGGCAAGAAGGGCTCTTCAGTTTTTCCAGTCGACTTGGCATCGACTGTTTGCGCCATGAATTCTAATTTCGCTCGCAATGTCCTAGAGTCACTGAATCCTGGACTGGACTTCCAGGTTGGTGATGTCAATCGATTGCCTCTTATCGAGATTGAGCATGCAGATAGGATTCTCGCTGTATTGGAGAATGGCTTCTCGTCTCATGAGCGTCACCGCGAAACGTCGGTGGAATTCCAGGATATAGGAGGAACTTCCTGGAGAGCGTGCCAGGAGTGGGCGCAAAGTGCCGTTGATCGCCCGGACGATGCTTCCTTGCTCCACTACGTCGAGCAACGCGATATGGAGTCGCCAACCGCGCACGTAAGTTTTGCTGTTGGCGTCGCATTGGGACGGTTTGGCACCGATGGCGAGGGAATCCTTGATCCGCGAAACAATTCTCTGGATCACGCTTTGCCCCATGGCATTCTCTTTCTTGATGATTCTCTTGATGAAAACGATGATCGTGACAGCCTTGGACACATGGCAGCCGCTCCAGTGCATGCGGCTTGGGCGGACCAAGGACCGCAATTGAATACGCGTAGAAGTTTACGTCAGTGGTTGAGGCTTGATTTTTTCAAGTCCGTTCACAGTGACATGTACGAGAAGCGGCCGATCCACTGGCCAATATCGTCAAAGAATAAGACCTTCGTTGCCTTCATAAACATCCATCGCTGGGACGCTAACACGCTTCGTCATTTGCTGGCCGATCACTTGCAGACCGGCGCGCTGCCGCGACTTGACGGTGAATTGGAAGACTTGCGGAACAATCGCGGTGACAAGGATACTGACGCTCGGTTCGTGAAAGTTAAAGCTTGGAAAGAGGAACTGGACGAGTTCATCGCCATGCTGAATCAGTGCAGCGAAAAAGGTCCGCCACCAACCGACCAAGATTGCCCGAAGCGTGAAGTCGACGCCCGCTACGATCCTGACCTGGACGACGGCGTGATGATCAACAGCGCCGCCCTGTGGCCGCTGCTCGAACCACAATGGAAAGATCCCAAGAAGTGGTGGAAACAACTCGCCCTGGCCAACCCCAAGGGCAATAAGGATTACGACTGGTCGCACCTAGCGATGCGGTACTGGCCGACTCGCGTCGACGCGAAATGCCAGGAGGATCCATCTTTGGGGGTCGCCCACGGGTGTTTCTGGAAATACCACCCGGCCCGAGCCTGGGCATGGGAACTGCGCCTGCAAGATGAAATTGCACCTGACTTCCGCATTGAAGAGGCTCCATATCCCCCTCACCCTAGCCCTCTCCCCGAGGGGAGAGGGAACGAATTGGACGGAGGCGACACCGAACATCGCGCCGCCTACCTCCGCGACGAACCGCTCGAGGCCATTGAGGCGATCGAGAAAGAAGTCCACCGCCGCCGAAAAGACGCCGAAGGGAAAATCCTTCGCGAATTGACGATCCTCGAGCCCGGTCTCTGGTCCGCCGAGCCCGAAGCCTGTTGGGAAATGGAAACTCGCATCATTACCAAACAAGAATTCGGCTTCCGCCTGATCGCCCCCGACGAAGATCCCGCCCGCGCCAAACTACTCAAAGCCACGCCTCAAAAAGCCACGGGGCGCAACAAGCTACTGCAGAACCGCGGTGGTGACTCTGGCTACTTGGTCGGATGGCAGGAGGCGATCGAGGAAGCATGACGGACACCATCACACCTGCCCGACGTCACGGCCCCGTCTCCAAGGCACTGGAGTTGGAACTGCGCGATTTGATCGGTCAACATGACATTGTGATTTGGTTGGACGCCGGCAGCATCTACACCGACTTTGTCGACTCGCTCGCTCTGATGCACGCCGATGGCAAGTTGCCCTATGCGGTGCATGCGTTTCGCGGCAGCCATCTGCAATTGCTGTTTGACCTGCGAATGGTTAGCAGCTCGCCCAGCCGCCATCCGATGGTCGTTCACATGCCGGGCTTCAACCGTGACTCGGTGAAGCAGACGCCAATATTGGAACTGTATCTTGCCGGCCGCAGTTTCGAAAAACGATACTCCACGCTGGTGACAGAGGCCGCAACGGGAAACGTGACGCCGGAACAGATCAAGGCGTTCCTCTCCGATGGCGAGACGTCGATTGCCACTGCAGACGAGTGGCTTGCCGATATGTTGCGATCGGGCGGCAACTCGATCGCAGCCCAACTGCACACTTTGTCCCCAGAATCATTGCTCGATGATTTGCTCAGTGCTACTCCTATGCCCGACTCCGTTGCAGATCGTGTCGATGATGGCACGGATTTGAAACCGGTTTGGAACCGCTTGGGTGCGACGCTGGGGCTACCGGAAGAATGGCGTTCGGACTTACTGCGTGAAAGCCAACGCAACGAAACCGAAATTGGCGCGAAGGATATCGCCTTCACCGCTGCGGCGTGGGCAATGGCGGTTGAGTACGTGGATGACTTGGATCGAGACCCGGTGGATCCGAAGCTGGCGGGCGCTGCCGGATTGAGTACGGCGTTGAAGCAGGCATGTCGCTCGGTGGCGAGCCACCTGCGAGGGAAGCATGTGAAGTTTTACTTGCGAACAGCGAATGAGACCGAGAATTTCTTAGAAGTCGAAAAGCAATCGGCCACCGCCGAAGACCTGGGCCAGGTGGATACGTTCGAGTTTGAAGAACAGGAGATCTTTAATGGCACGCTCGCCGCGATCAACGAAAAGAAATGGGATCTCGCTCAAACCTGGGCGAATCGCCGGTTGGATGGCCGGTCGTTCTGGCTGCAGGAAGATCCCCAGCGTGAAAGCTCGTGGCGCCTGTTGCTGTCAGCCGCGGTGTTGGGTGCGGCGATCGAGAAGGCGGGACCGAGTCTTGGCGAGTTCCATAGTCTGACCGACGCGATCGAAATTTATATTGCAAACGGTGCGGCCGTCGATCGAGCCCATCGCCAAATGGAACAACAACGACGTAGTTTGCTGTTCCCGAGTTTGCCTCGCTATTACGACGTTCGTCAGCCGCTCGACGCAATGCGATCGTTGTGGCGTGATTGGGCGGATGCCTGGGCGATCGAGTTCAATCAATTCTGTCAGTCCTACGGTTTCTTGCCGGATCCGGAGTATCGCCAGCGGGACTTTTTCGACGATATCGTGGTTCCCCTGTGCAAAAACGGGGATGCGGTCGCGGTCTTCGCAGTTGACGCGTTTCGCTTCGAAATGGCGACGGAATTAATGGACGAGTTTGAGTCCGCCAAGGCAACGACGGTCCATTTGAACGGCCGACTGGCGGAACTGCCTACGGTGACGTCGGTGGGCATGAACGCACTTGCCCCGGTGAATCACAAGGGAAAGATGACGCCGGACGTGAAGAACGGTTCGGTGCGAAGTTTCCATTCCGGTCAGTTTCAAGTGAAGGATCCTGCCAGTCGAAAACGGGCGATGCACGAAAAGGTCGGCGGGCGGACATGCCCGATGCTGACTTTGCAAGAGATCAGTGGACTGGATAAGAAGCAGCTTCGTCGAAAGATCGCGGGTGCCAAGCTGATCTATGTGCATAGCCAAGAGATCGACGATGCCGGCGAGAAGGATCTTGGGGCGGTTGTGTTTGACTATGCGATGCAAAGTATCCGTGCGGCTTGGCAATTGTTGCGTGAGGCGGGCGTCAAACAATTCGTCTTGACTGCCGATCATGGATTCCTGCTTCGTGACGGATTGTCGGAAGTTCAATCGCACGGACGAAAGGTGGACCCAAGACGACGGCACGTGCTGCGTCCACCATCGGCAGATCACGAAGGCGAGGCTCGCGTGCCTCTTTCCGATCTTGGTTACGAGGGCTGCGACCAACATTTATTCTTTCCAATGGGCACTGCGGCGTTTGATATTGGCAATAAGTCGCTGAACTATTTGCATGGGGGGAATTCGTTGCAAGAACGATTGATCCCGGTTGTCACGATCAGTCACCGCGTGGCCGTCGGAGGACAGAATGAACGTTACGAGTTCACGGATGTGATGCGAAAAGAGGCAGTTGCCGATATGCATTGCGTCACCGCGACATTGACTCCCGTCAGCGAGCAAGCTTCGCTGGGTTTCGTGGAAGGTTTGAAGTTGACCGCGTCGTTGCGACCGGTGGAAGCCGATGGTGTCTCGTTGGAATTGGTGTCGGTCCGCGGTGAGAACGCCAAAAAGCAAGGTGGTGTGGCCATCACCACTCCAGGTTCGCCGTTCGAGGTATTCTTTCGACTCAAAGGTAACGTGGACGGTCGAGTGCGTGTCGAGTTGTATCACCCGGCGGCAGATGCGGATGTCACGCCATTGCCGCTACCCGATCGCTTTACGGTGACAGTGGTTGGCGGCGTTGAGGCAAAGACCGAACCTGAGATCGAGAAAACTCCGACCACGCCTATTGTCGACGAGATCGAGGCAAGTTCGTGGCTTTATGAGTTGGAAAACGACGAGGTTCGCCAGTTCTTCAATCATCTCGAAAAGCACGGTACAGTGACCGAGGAGGAAGCGGCGTCTTTGCTGGGTGGCACGCGACAGGCACGCCGATTCTCATCGAAGTTTGAAGCTTTCGCTGAAAAGGCTCCGTTCTCCGCTCGCATTGATGTGATCGGCGGCGTCAAGCGATATGTCCGTGAACACGAAACGGAGTACAAGATTAGAAAGGATACAGAGGCATCATGACGGCAATGACCAACCGGGACATTCAGCATATTTTCGAGTCGCTTCGCAAGGGCTTGGTCCCCGAACGTGGCATCGACGCGTTTGCAGTCGGTATCGAGAAGCTTCGCGGTGAGATGGAACGCCAACTGGAATTGGCGCGAGACGGCGAGGGCACGATCAAGTTTCTGCGCGGCGGCTATGGTTGCGGCAAAACGTTTATGGCTCGACTGTCCCTTTTGGATGCGCAGAGTCATGGCTTTGCGACCAGCTTTGTTGTCGTATCCGATAATGATCTGCGTTTCCATCGCTTCGATGACGTATACAGAAAGGTAATGATCGAACTTGGCACGAATGTGTGTCCGCGCGGTGCAATGGGCGACATCCTGGACCGCTGGATCGGCAAGGTAGAAGATGCGTTGATCGCGACGGGTGAAGACGAAAACGCGGATGACTTCGACGCCAAGGTCCGCAAGCGACTTGACGATGACCTGGCATCGATGACAGGCGGACAAGCGCCTCAAGATTTCATTCGTGTCATCCAAACGATCTTTGATCTCAAACAACAGGGCAATGCCGCGGAAGCCGGCTCATTGATCTCTTGGCTCTGTGGCAGCGGCAACGTGGCTGCGTCGGCCAAGAAGGCCGCGGGTATCAAGGGTGACATCACCAGTCGCGACGCATTGGACTACCTTCGTGGTGTGCTTGAGATCGTTAAGGCGGCGGGCTACAAAGGCTTGGTGATCGTGATTGATGAAGCGGAAACCATCCTTCGCATGCGTAAGGACTCGCGTCACAAGTCGCTCAATGGGATCCGGCAGATTGCCGATGCTGCGGGATCCTACCCGAAACTGCTATGGGTATTCACGGGAACGCCGGACTTCTTCGATTCGCGACAGGGCGTTGCTGGACTCGTGCCGCTGCACGACCGCATTCAATTCATGAAACAAGGACGGTTTGCCAGCCTTCGGCAAGCTCAATTGGAGCTAACTCCAT
This sequence comes from Novipirellula sp., assembly GCF_041583735.1. Lineage (NCBI taxonomy): Bacteria > Pseudomonadati > Planctomycetota > Planctomycetia > Pirellulales > Pirellulaceae > Novipirellula > Novipirellula sp. Next base: position 11,098 of record NZ_JBFHFD010000010.1, on the reverse strand, counting down.
TCGACGCCGATCGTTTGCGGAGCGTCGCGGTTAAACTCCGTGAACTTTATCCGACCAACGACCAATCTCGTATCGACAGCAAAGTCAGCATCGAATTCATCGACCGATTGGTCGACGAGGTCACGAAGGGCTTTAAGGGGGACGTTGGTGTTGTACCACGACAATTCCTTCGCCAGTTTGTGACGCAGTTAGATTTGGTGGATGAGAACGAGGACTACGATCCGATGACGGAGTACGGATTCGAGCCGCAAGATCTGACGTCCGAAGAACAATTGGCGCTCAGTGGAAAAACGCTCACACAGGGCGATGGAGAGGATAATGGCGAGGATAATGGCGAACCGCCTGTTGCTGAGGATATTTGGTGAGCGTCTTTTCTCAGTTCGCCCCTCGTTTGCAAGAGGCTATTGTTTCACGTCTCGGATTCACGAGCCTGCGACCAGTTCAAGAGCTGGCTGGCGAGGCGATCCTTGCTGGCAAGAACGCGGTTGTGCTTGCTCCCACGGCGGGCGGCAAGACTGAGGCCTCGATCTTTCCAACACTATCGGGACTGGTCAACGATCCGGTCGATGGCGTTGGCGCCATCTATATCGCTCCGATCAAGGCGCTGCTAAACAACCAGTCCCATCGCTTGGACCAGTATACCGAAATGGTCGGCCTGCGCCGCTTCGTCTGGCACGGTGATACGCCGACGAACGAACGCAACAAGTTCAAGAAAGAGCCGGCCGAGTTGCTGATGACGACTCCCGAGTCGTTGGAAGTGATGCTGGTGTCGCAGAGCGTCGATGAAGAGACTCTTTTTCGCGAACTGCGTTATGTCATCATCGACGAAATCCACGCCATTGCCGGAAGCGATCGGGGCGCTCACCTGATGAGCGTGATCGAGCGAATCGCAATTCACTCCAAACACGATTTGCAACGCATCGGGCTCAGTGCGACAGTCGGTAACCCCGAGGCGATCCTCACATGGCTCAAGGGCAGTTCACAGCGAGAAGGCGTCGTTGTGGATCCGCCCAAGAAGGCATCAAGACGCCAGTTGCAAATCTTCCACCGCGATGGATTGGCTTCAATCGCAAACGAAGCGTCGCGGAAGGCTCGCGGTTCCAAGAGCCTATTCTTCTGCCAATCGCGTGCGACGTCCGAAGCGGTCGCCGAACAGATGCGACGTGAAGGTACAGAGGTCTTCGTGCACCACAGTGCTGTCTCCAGGGAAGAACGTCAATTCGCCGAAGAACAGTTCCATAGCGGCAGCGACGCCTGCATCGTCTGTACTTCGACGTTGGAACTTGGCATCGACGTCGGCGACTTAGACTACGTTTTGCAATCCGAGGCACCGGACACGGTCAGCTCCTTCATGCAGCGGATGGGACGTACAGGACGCCGGGGCGACACGCCCGCTAATACAACGTTCTATTGCGAGACAAGCGAAGGCGTTCTGCAAGCGATCGCGATCATTGAGCTTGCGAAAACTGGCTGGGTGGAAAGCATCGAAGTGAACGACCGTTGTTGGCCGGTTTTGATCCACCAGTTGCTCGCGATGTCGCTTTCGACCGGCGGTCTGCGTCCCGAGCAGGCATGGGAACACTTGTCCCGATTGCCGAATTTCTGCGGCATCCATCGCGAAGAGTTCGACCGCCTTATCGCCTGGATGATCCAAGACGGCTCGATGATCCTCTCCAGCGGCCTTCTCTCGCTCGGCCCGACTGCCGAGCGACGATTCGGACGTCGTAACTTTATGGAGCTCTTCGCGGTATTCTCGACACCAAGAACTTATGCCGTGATGACGCTCGCCGGACAGCCTGTTGGATCTCTCACCCAAGACTTCGTCGACCGACTCGTCGAAGACGTCAGCAGCTTTTTGCTTGGCGGGCGAGCGTGGGCAGTCCACCAAATCAACCATGACGATCGCCGGATCTTCGTCATCCCGACCTCGATGGGACGACAACCCTCTTGGGGCGGCTTCTTGCCACAATTCCTCGGCTACGATCTGTGCCAACAAGTCCTGCAAGTCCTCACGTCAACCGAAGACTATCCGTATCTCGAAACTGAATCACGTGAAGTGTTGCACGAGGAGCGTCGCAATCTAGGTGGCTTCCTCACGCCGAAGCGTGGAGGCATCGATGGAGACACCCACGAGCTTCGCTGGTGGACGTTCGCGGGAGGCCGGATCAATTCGACCCTTCGCTACGCCCTGGCGTTCCTAGAGCCAACCTGGACGTTCACCCCCGACAACTACGCCATCAAGATCCGAGGCGGCAGTCCAACATCAGCGTGGCTAGGCGAAGCGATCGCCCAGATCTCCACCGACGACTTCTGGTCAAACGAAGCCCTCCACACCTCGATCACCGCTGCCATTCCCAATTACCGTCTAACTAAGTTTCAACCACTTATGCCACGTTGGGTAGAACGAGAAGTGTTGCAGCAACACTTGTTGGATCGCATCCAGTCCGCGGCGTACTTGCAAGCAATCGGAATTAGTTGAGAAAAAACGCTATCACAGAGCCTTGAACGACCTGTGTTACTCTTCGACCTCTGACTTCGGTAGATATATGACACGAAAAGTGTATTTGGATCAGTGCGTTCACAGCAGCCTTGTCCAGGGTGATTCTCCTTGGTACGAGATCGGCGCAGGTAAATTGCTCAAATCGGCTGTTGATGATGGACGAGCTGAAATTTGGACTTGCCCAACTCAGGTTCTTGAGACATTTCTCTGCGCTGACTACGACGACAGCGGAAAAATAATCGACACTCCAAAGCTAGATTTGCGAATAAAACTAGCAAGGAATGCATTGGAAATGATTGGAGCACAGAGAATGGCTCCGAGCTTCGAGTTCATCGTCGTTAAGGACTTCATGACTGCTCTTGCACGGATAGCGCCCGGATCGATTAAGACAGAAGAATATTTTGATCTTGAGCAAAAGCACAATCAAGAATTGTTTACGGGCGTGCTCGGCATACTTGCTGGCTATCGAATGTTTGATCGGCCCGAGAGTTTGGAGGAGTTGCAGAGAACAAAATTGACGAGCAGGCTGTTGCATTCTCGTTTTTGCAGAGCACCAGTAAGTTTCTTGCAAGATGTAATTGATTGCGCGAAAAACTTCCGTGTGACTTCGAGTGATGTGTTTGCTGATGTCGACGCGATGTCGATCCAACAAATTAACACGGAAATAGAAGCCAACATCAACGAAGGTTGTGCTTTGGATAAGACTCAACGTACACGACTTGAAAAGAACAAAGAAATGATCGCATTGTCGTATGGCGCTGCTGAGCTGGGACAATGTTTATCGATCGTATTCTCTGATCCTTGGCGATTGCTTCTGACGTTCGACATTGTTCAGATTAAGAATCAATGGTCCGATATAATGCGAGTCTCGGGGCCGAACGCAGTCCCCTTCCCTGGACCAGACGATGACGATCAGTGCGTTGGAAACTTAGAAGTAGTAAGTATGGCACTTGCAATATTGATCAAGCGTTTTGGCCAAAACATGCTTCTCATTTCGCGGATCCCATCCCTGGTTGCAATCAGCGAAATAGAAATGTGCCTTAGGCAGGGTGAAGTACCAACGGCGGGACTTACTTTCGATTGTGATCATGCAGTGATGCTGGCACGGATGAATGTATTCATGTCGCATGACCGAAGGCTTGTGAATCTTGCGAATAGAGCCAAGAGCGTTGTCAACAAAGCCGATCCCCACAGGGACATCAGTGTGGTTGCAACTACGAAGCAGCTAGAGAACATCCTCTCAAAGCCAGTTGCCTAATTCAGATTTGTCACTCCGCGAATTGGAGTGAACCGAAGCGTCCCGTTTCTCGTCATTTCGCTGATGCTGGACTACAGGCCGATGCGAGCGGCGTACATTTCAAGTGAATTCATCGTGTGAGCAGTGATGACAAATTATGATCAACCAACCAAGAATACGGCACGAAGGCTTTCGCTGTCTCATGCGGTAGATTTGTTGACGCAACGAAGGGATGAAGCCTGCTGTGTTCCTGAAAACTATGTCTCCGCGGTTCGCGAGGTGCTATTACGCTGCGAGAATAGGCACGACAGGGCATTAGCATCACAACTCGACGACAATACCATCGAGAGCTGGACGCGACTCCACCGATCCGTCAATGGGCGAAAGACTGCGAGTGATCTGTCTGTCTGCTATTTGTGCGGTCCAGATCCTACAAGTGACCTTGAGACACTAACAGGGCTCGGAGTACAACCACAAAACATTTGGGCGTTCGAGTTAGAGAACCGGCATTACCAAGAAGCGATTTCGACCGTCCGTAATAGCGGCTTTCCATACTTGAAAGTGCAAAAAGGGAAGATTGAACAATTCTTTGAGGACGTTCCAAGGCAATTCGACATCGTCTATTTCGATGCTTGCGCGCCGCTACCGAGCAACGGCCAGAAAACCCTGCAAACATTGTCAACGCTTTTTAGACACCATCGCCTGAATTCGCCTGGAGTTCTGATCACAAACTTTTCTGCTCCTGACGCCGACGACCACGAACTTCGACAACGGTTCAAGTTTCTGGTGAGCGCATATTTGTATCCGAAGGCGTGGCTTGAGTGGGACGGCGAGGCCGAAGCAGAGAACATCCGGTTATTGACACAGGAGGGACTTGCCTTTGACAAGCAAGACGATGATGAGGAGACAACATTCTCAGATATGGTCGAGCAGAATCTCGATTCGTATTACAGTCAGTATATCACGCGACAGATTTTCGACCTTGCGGTTTCAATCATTCCTTGGAATCGGTTTTGCAGTGGCGGATTCTTTGAGAAGTTCTTTGCTGGCCGAAATTCCCCTGATTTTCGATCCGCACTAAGCATCTTCAAGGAAGCATCGTTGGACAGCGTAGTTGCAGGCCTTGACGACGAAATTGAGGACGACCTTGATCATCCCATGCCAGGATTGGAGGAACCGAACAACAACCCGTTGTTCTGGACGCTTCAGCTCTTGAATGGGCGACGCGGACACGCTCAAGAATGGCGGCAAGAGTGGGCGTCGGTATGGAAGCAGCAAAGCGCGGGCCGTGGCTTTAACGCGGATACTGTCGAAAACGCGATAGAAGTAATCGAACTGCTTCGCGACTACGACCGCTTTGACAAGGAGGGCTTCAAGAAGGCTCTCAAAGGATTCACACGCTACGGCAAGATGTTCAATTTTTGCGATCCCGTATCTCGGCACACAGGCTTTGAGCTGCTCCTGAATCAAGTTGCCTATCCGATGCACTACAACGTCGCTCAGACCCGCCGTTGGCGGTACACGGCGAAGACAAAGGAAATGTACTTAGACGTGATCCCGTTTGATGAATGCCGTTACCTCTACGATTGGCTTCCGACAGCCGACTTGCTTGGGAAAGGGTATGCTGACCTACCACACCAGTTGGCCTATCGCTTTGCGCTCGATGGCCTCGGGAAGCACCATCACTACTACCACAACGCAAGTAGCTTTGGCGGCACGGCTGTCCTGGAGTTTAGCACACCCGGATTCGGCCCCCACTCACTGTCACCGCGACTACTTATTCCGTAACATGTTTGGACCGAACCTGACGGAAACCAAGCAAAAAACGCCTGCGGAGGATTTCTCCGCCGCGGGCGTTTCGGTTTTGTTCGTTTTTCGACTTACAGTTCGACGGATTCGACTTACAGTTCGACGGATTCGACTTACAGTTCGACGGATTCGACTTCGCGGACGAAGCGGGATGCGTCGTTTTCTAGGAACGATGAGACGACGTTGAACACGGCGTCACTGAAGCCGCCGATGTTTAGGATGTCATCTCGCTCGGGTGCCTGGCTGGCTCCGTAGGGTTGGATGTCGATGCAGACTAGCTTTGGATCGACAATGCCGAGTCCACGCTGGGTCTTCTTGAAATTCTCCAATTGCGTCATCACTCCGGTTGAACCGTTTTGGCCGTAAGCGAATCGGCGTCCCGAGGTGATCCAGCTTTCGTTGTCGCTGACCAGCACGATGCCGGCGAAGGCTTGCTTCGCGTAGCGTGTGTTGGCATCGACAATTAGCAACGAGCAATCCGTTCCTCCACTAAGGCGGTGAGCCAACCGTAAATGCTCCAGCCTCTGCAGCGGAGATACCCGCCATCGACCCCGCAGCCCTAACGGGCGTCAGCATAGCCGAGACCAGCCCCTACCTTCCCGGTGTGATCATTGCCCGGCACGGGTTAGCCGCCGGGGTCACCGAGGAGATGATTGCTGAAGTGCATGCTGCGAATAAAAACCCCCTGCCCGCGTGAGTCCCGGTTTGGTTTACGCAACGCATGGCACGTCGCGCGGGTCTATGACGAGGCAATGATGGCCGCCAATTAAAAACACCCCCGCCACCGTCACCGACGACGGCCCGCCAGGACGTCAAGACGGCACCTGAGCGGACCGTTTTGCGTTTGGGGCCGTCGTCGGTGTGAAATCGGTCCAGGGCGAGCACGCGTCAGACAGACCGCCTAAAACCTACAATCCGAAAAAAACTTCTTGACTTTGGCGGAAAGACTGGAATATTTAGGTTGGAACCTACTGCCTGCAACGAACGGGCCACGGCCACCAAACCGATTTCCCGCAGCCCTAACCGGTGCGAGGTATTGAAGATTGGCAGCGACGTGTTCTGTAGGAAGCCTAACCGCGATACCTATTTACCCTGGTGGCAAACATGCCGAAAAAACCGGATGGGGACGATACGTCCCTACCCCACGAATTGGCCCGTCAGATCAGAAAATTATTTGATGGGAACCCCCTAAGTCACGATAGCTTTCAAGACGAATTGAAGGCCGTTGTCGAAGCAACCACGCTAACTACCCACGCTCAAAAACAGGTGGACACGTGGCTTAAAAACGACGGAACTATCAAAGATGCGCCGCTTGCGGTTTTGGATATCATCAGGACAGCCCAGGTCAAGCTTGTAAAGACTCAGACCAAGGTGATTGCCACTAAAACTGATGCGATTGCCGCGAATGCCAACGCCCAAAAAGGGCGTCGTGTTTCAAGCGATACCATTAGTGTCCTGACCCGCTTGGACGAGTCCATCGCAGCAGCCACCAAGCATTTGAAAAAATTGCCGGGGGCACGCGAGCCAGAAACGATGGTAAGCGTTGACTGCATTTTGCAAAATGAGGAATGCCCCATTTACTGTGATACTTACTATCTAACGTTCCATGAGAACGAGATCCAGGTATGTAACGAATACAGCCAGAATCCAGAAGCAGAATACAAGTACATATACAAGACGCTGGATAAGTATGACGCTAACACCCGGGTCAAGTTGTGTGCATACATCCCCGACCTGATTGCTGCCGCCAAGGCTGCCGAGGAAAAAGTACGGGAAGCAGCTGAAGACGTCATTGCTAGCATTGAGCAGGCCATCGCCGAATCAATGGAGGTGGAAAATGAGTAAGCGCAGGAACGGAAAGGGAAGAGGACGACGTCCCAATATGTGCGACAAGCAACCGCCAACGCCGACTCCATCACCCGCACCGCCGCCGTCAGATGGCAGGGCGTACCTATTTGGTAGTGGTATGCGGTTGATCGCGATGTTTGGTGATCTGCTGATGTGGTGGAAGTCTTAGTAGTGAAGGGGAGGCAGGGAGGAGACCCGGTGGACAGTCCATTTTAGGGCACCTTGCAACAGCTAAACGCTAGCCCGGTCTGCCGGTGTATCAAACGAATGTACTGACCCGGCTAGCGGTATGCCCCGATCCCGACCAATACGCACCAGAACGAGGTTGTGTTTTTACGGTCATCTTTGGGCTCGTGAATCACGGAGCACAACCCCACCCCGGCCCGTCGAACCTGTAGCCCAACAGCGTAAACGCGAGTTGGCGCGGGTGCTAGTTGCGGTAGTGTGCGGGCTCTGACACAGTGCGTTGCAATGCAATGTGCAGCCGGTACGCTGGCCGGTAGATACGCCCGCTTACCCCATTGATGCAGCACCTTAAGCCACCGGATGCTGCGAGGTGGGGCGTGGATCTGACGCCGCCGTCGTGTTATTAGGTAGCTGGATGTCCAATGGGCTACCGGGTATGTGCGGCGACGGCGGCGTCAGGTTCACGGACAGAAACTACGCAGTGCACCAGACCTTGAGCCGATGACCAATCGCAATAGGCACGCCGCCCGTGACGCCACCCACGTCCACGACGCGGTGTGCGTCCGCATCAGTAGCAATGTGTAGTCGATCGTGTCCCAGACGCCCGAACTGACCGCGTGGGCGGACGCTAGAGTCCCCAAACTCACTAATCCCACGAGCTCAACAGACGACTGTTAATCCTACGCATCGCAAACCACGCAAATCTTCGTTCTTTAGCGAAGCTTGACGGAAGCCGACGGACAACTTGTAAATCAGCGATACTCGGGACATCGCCGTGTCGTGATAGAGTCTGTGGTTCGTTAAGATAGCACCAATGTTCTTGAACTTCGCTTCCGATCGTCGACATCGTTCGGGAATTTCCTGGAGGGCTGCATGTGGATGCACTTTATTTTTATCGTCACAGCGAACACGACGACCTGGAACTTCGATTTTCCCTCCGCAGTCTGGCTGCGCACGCGCCTTGGCTGAACAAGATCTGGATTTTCGGCGATCGGCCCGGCTTTCTTGCCGAGAACCAAACATTTGCCGAGCATGTCCCTCATGAGGCGATGGCCGAACTCGGCCCCTATCGGACGCCCCTGACGAACTTTTTCATCATGCTAGAGGCCTCTTCGCAGATCCCCGATCTTGATGATGAATATATATGGCTTTGTGACGATTTCATTTGTTTGGACGAACTCAGCCCAGAATCAGCACGGTCAACCAGATACATTGACGACTTAAGAAACGTAAAAAATAGGGGAACCGGACTGTGGGCAGAATCCTTGTGGCGCACTTTTGACCTATTGGTTCGTCTTGGCTATCCGACCTACAACTTCGAGACGCACACGCCAACCTATTATCGGAAGCATTGGATCCAAAATGCTTTTAAAGATTTTCGTGATTTCATTACCGAAGATCGGTGGTATGGGATGTTGGGGCCAACCGCGGTGCTCAACCATGCTTTTCTTCATGACAGGATGGGTCTGGTCCATCGTGGCGATGAAGGGCGATATGTCGGGTTCCACGGAGAGCAGCCGACAAAAGAGCATGTGGAATCGGCGTGTCGCGAGAAGACCTTTCTCAACTTTGACGACGATGCGTTTGGTCCGGTACTGATAGAGTATCTATACAAATTGCTGCCCGATCCCTGTCCGGCTGAGAGAACCGCTGCAGGTGGCAAGCTAACAATCAACGGAGCACAGCGGTCGAACATAGCAGTAAACAACCCAAAGTGGGAATTTCCTCCGCCTGTCATATCGGAACGTGATCAATTAGGAAATTGGCTAAACGATGCTTGGTTATTGGACCACGGTGTCGTGATTGGCGATCAGTACGGCCACTTTGCCGAGACGTTGTTACGCCGATGGCGGTGCCGACGGCTCGACTGCATAGACGCCTGGGTGTGCCGCCTCGATGACCCGCTGCACGTCGATAAGAATAACTTTCCGCAGTGGAAGATCGATCACGCTTATAATGAAACTCGACGACGGCTGGGTGGCTTTGCAAGTCGTTGCCATATCCGTCGCGAAGTCCCTGCCGACGCTGCCAGCCATTATGCAGATAGATCCCTGTGCTTAGTTTACATCGACGAACAGCACTACTTTCAAGCGGTTTGGGACCATTTAGAGATCTGGTCCAAAAAGGTTCGACCGGGCGGAATCTTGGCGGGGCACGATTACTTGGACGGCATACTGCCCTCAGGAAACTTCGAGGTGAAATCGGCAGTCGACCAATGGGCTCGTGAGAGATCACTTACTGTTCATTGCACTGGCGAAGACGTATGGAGATCGTGGATTATCCAAATACCATGATCCGTTTCCCAAGAGCGAGGTACCCATCAAAGAATTTTCGCGGCAATAGAAAGGCCTCCGTCATTTTTGGCGAATTTTGGACAGCCTCGATTCGTAACCTTTTTCTTGGGCGACCTCCCGGTCGAGTGATCGATCGAATCGCTGGTCATTTGCAACTCCGCTCGACCCAATCCTCTGCTCGGCAAGGACCGTTGCCACCACCCGAAGCGTCTTCTTGCTGGGGGCAATCGTCGTCAAAATCAATCGTATCAAGCAGTTTAAACGACCAAGGGGAATGACCAAATGGACTAGCCCTCTTTGTTATTTTCTTGGTCTGGGAAACGCACGCGTTTCCGTCCTCGTGGACGCATCGTTGATTCGAGGTTCAGTCGACGAGCAATCGATTCTACCCATCCATCATCACCCAGTGGTTTGCCCCGCTGTGCAGACAAGCGAACTGCCGCTAGTTCCGCTTCAGATAGAGGAGAATTGACGCGTTTGACCCAGCCCGGCAGTCTCGCCATCGGCCAGGACGAAAGAAGTGGTGGATTTGGCTCTGGTTTGCGAAGCCAGCGCCACAACGATCCCCACCGCCATTGCTCGGCGCGTTTAACAAAACCAGCCCTTAACGCATTACGCTCAACGTACCGGCACACGACCAAGAAGTGCTCGTCGTCTTGAATCGGAAAGCTCTTGTATCGCTGCTGGTAAACATGCCCCATTCCACTGGTGTGATAGTGGGCGTGATAACGCATCGTATGCGTCCCTCCGACCCATCCCATAAAGCGGCTCATCTCGCCATCAACCAGCGGACGCAGTACCACATGATAGTGATTAGGCATCAACTGGTAACTAAAAAGTTCCACCTGATGGATCTGCAACGCTTCAAACAGAATCCGTTCGAAAGCCGCGTAGTCTTCTTCCTTATGAAAGACTTCCGCACGCAAGTTGCCGCGGTTCAAAGCATGATACAGCCCACCAGCTTCGTCGGCTCGTGGTGGTCTTGGCATAAACGAGTTCTCCCAAGGTCGGTAATCTCGTCATTCTAACGCACTCCGATGCGTAATCAAAGAGGCCTGACCCTTTTGATTTGCTTGACCCTTTTGTAACAGTTTAGTCCCCGGGCCGGGGTGAATCTGACGCGGTGACATTGACGGTTGTCTGATCGATTGGTGTCACTGCGGCAGTTGCTGTAGGTCGCTCTGATTCCTTTGCGCAGATTTTAACCGTACGCGCAGCAGCAAG
>NZ_JBFHFD010000009.1:0-47267 GCF_041583735.1 Novipirellula sp. | reverse complement strand
GCAAGCCCTCCGGTCCCTCATCGTTCCCGAAACACCGGAGGGCTCGCGCCCTACCGCTAAAAAATGCTTCACAGCGTTGCCGGACGGGGTCGCAGCGAGTTCCAACCACCCATCACAAACGTCAGTGAACAAGCGACGTGATCAGCACCAATCGCACGCCGGTGTATTCATCGATTCCATCATCCCCGGTCGCAGGCGTCGGGCTGGCGTAGTGCGCGAAGGTGGAGTGTTCGTGGTCAGGCGGCGAACCCGTCAGTACGAAACTTTCCGCGTTAAACGCTGGATCATACGTATCCCGAATGGCGTCTTCGTCGAACATTCTGGTTCGGACTGCGAATTCCCAATTTCCTCCTGCCATGTCCTCCAGACGTTCCGCGGGCCCACCATGACCGTGTTTCAGATACAGGAAGTGCGCGTATCGCCACTGGGCAACCGTTGGTAGTCGATATTCATACGAGGAGTCTCTGGCGGACAGTGCGTGAACCAGCCTCACCGCGTCGACCCAAGATGAGATCAATTGCGATGGATGAAGATCTTCCCCCTGATCGCCACGCTGATCCTCCGGGAACGCGGCGGCAAACTCCAGTCGGGACAATTCGGATCGCTGCAGGTAAAACGTGGAGACCGGTTGAAATTCGATGCCGTGACGTTCGCAATACATCTTCCAGTCTTCGCCCGAAGCCGGAATCAAAACGAACTGCATTCCCCACTGATTCGTCAGCATCGGCGAACGCTCGTTCACGGAGTCATCTTGGTTCGGGTGAGAGCATCCAAAACAAGAAGCCAACGCAATCAGCATGGCCCCACGCACGAGGTGAAAAACGTGTGGGAGTGTAAGGGAGATCATCGTTTAACCATCGGATCCGCGATCGACGAGAAGATGAAGGATGCCCAAGCATACACCATCGTTGTTACAATACCGGCGACACACATCGCTTGTGCAAACGCAGCACCTGCTTCAATCGGATGCGCAAGACCAATGCTCTCGCGTTGTTGCCAATCACCACTGGATTGCCGCCAAAAGCTCGAAACAGCGACTCCAAACCAAAACGCCCAGAACACTGCGGTCGGGTAATGGAGCAATGTGGCGGTTTGCCAGGAGAGCGACAGTCTAAATTGAATGAAAGCGGAGAGGACCAACGGCAATGCAAAGACACTAACCCAAATAGCCGACGCATCGGTCTCCGCCACGACTTTTGCGAGTGCGAGATGAATCGCAATCAATCCCGCCGCAACGCAGAGATCCGCGATAGAGAATCGACGTTCGATCGGATTCAGTCTCATCTGGCCTCACTCGCCGGCGATACGTGGTGCACCAGAACCTCCATCACAATCCGATGCTGCTGGATCACTCCTCAAAGAATGCTTGGTCCATCAACTCCCAATGCCCCGTGAAGTAAAGCAAATAGAACATCACGAGCAGGCCAACCGCGATGCTGGCATACAGGAACACGCCATTGAGAAGAAACCATCCCACCCCCCAAAATCCACGCGTACCGACGAGATAGAGGAACGTTGAAAGAGGACAAAACAGTAGATACAACACACGGACGATCGAGACCATCGGATTGCCTCTGCGGCGGCTATCGGCCACGGCCCAGGCGGTCAACACAAATGCGAATAGGATTCCTCCTAGCAGATCAAGTGTGCCGCTGGAGTAACGGAAGACCTGGCTGACGCCGTAGAAAAATGCAAGGCCATACAAGACCACAATCTCCGTCGGCAACCATCGATGACGTTCAGCGTGAGGCTCATTTGCTGATTCAGACTCTACGGGCGAATAGGGATTGGCTTCAGTATTCACGTGGCAACTGAGTACTTCGACATTCGTAAATGAGTGTGTCGTGAAAGCGACCTGCGATCCGACCAACGGCAGCATTCGAGGAAAACAAACGGGATAGATCGGCCGCCCGGCAGGATGGGATTAGAACGGATCCTTTGGGTTGATGCCAGCGTTTCAAGCGTCACCGAACCAGCGAAACGACCTGACCACCACCCCGGGATGCGAAAGCCCAGCGGACTGACAGCGTGCTTGCCGGGCCCGCCAGGGCCTGGACTCCGATGCACCTTCGCTGCAAGACTGAAAGGCCGACACAGTCCGCAGCGGGTCGAGACCGCCGAATGGGATGTGTCGCTGTTCCAGGGCTGTTGCGGAGGTGAGGACCTCCGAACCGCCCGCTTCCGAACTCTCTTGCACACAGTTCATCAGCGTTGCGCTGATAACGGCGTCTTTGGGCGCACCAAACGCAGTCGGGATGTCAGGCGTTGGGCATTGACGGAACCAGCGGAGAAGAGATTGTCCACGAATAGCACGAATGACACGAATGAATGTGCTGCGGCGCAACTGGCGTCCGCTAGCAGCGCGACAGGCACGGATCACCGGGCGGCGGCGAGCGATCTGATCACAGTAAAACGACGACCGCGCGGCTCCGCGTGCATCCGCGGGTTGGTCGAGCCTTCTTCCGCTTGAACTCGGCGGAGCTGACGAGAAGCAATTGTCTCATGGCGATCACGGCAAATGTGCATACTCCGGAGGCGATACAAACTGAAATTAATCTGGCCAGCCAGGTGTGCGCGTCTTTCCTCACTTCAACGTGATCGGCGCGCAGTACGCCGAGGAATCGATTCGCGCGTTGCCATTCGGGACCGCGTGAAACGTACTTCTGGTGAGTAGGCAAGGTGGTGCCTTGGATCATTGCGGTGGTTTGCTGCAAACTGCAGTGATAGAGCGGGACGTATTCGACGCGTTCCGCTTTGGCGCAAATCGTGCGTTGTCGATCAATCGCGTTTTCAAGCATTGCGAGTTCATTGTCAAACTGCTGGTGCTTCCATGAGGCTATCACTGGCAACACGATCAGCAGAAGCATCAATGGAGCGTGTGGCATCTTGATCTGATCGATTCGGCGAACGAGTTGCGATCTATCCGCGCATGCGTAGGAACGGGGATAGATCGGCGTCAGAACTTTATCGGCATTCACTTGGGCCGGTGATGGAACTCGATTAGAACGAATCCTGCCAGTGCGTGCCAGCGTTTTAGCCCCAGGCGAACTCGAGTTGAATTGAAATCGCAAAGTCCGGTTCGAGCTCCGCCCCCTTCGCACGTTAATGTGTAGGGAACCCGCACGTCTTCCCCGCCCGCCGTGCGGCCTTCACGGGCAACGACGTCACACTCTCGGTATCCGCTGCCGTGATCCGATAATCGCTGATCGGGCCGCCGGTCATTTGGCGGGTCTGGTAACAGCGTCTTGATCTCATTGGTGCACTTCCAACATTCAAAGGCGCTCGACTCTCCAGGAACGTCGCGTCGTGTGTTCGGTCGGATTCGTCTTTTAATCAGAGAAAAACACCCTCAGACCACACGGCGCGAGTGACGGGGGAGTCATGCGACTGCGGATCACACGAAGGGCCACAAGAGATCAAGACGGCGTCCGCACTAGAACGCTGACGATCTGCGGCCAGTGGATTCAAACAGTTGGCGTCCAGCTGACAGGCAAACTCCCGCGCAAACTCGCCCCCATGACTGAACGTTGAACATCTAAGCGGATAGCAATTCGATGAAGCGCAGCGATCCACCAATAGCGAAAATCACACTGATACAACATTGACGCGGCGACTTTAGTGGACTCGATCATTCTGTTTCGTCCGAACCGATCTCCGCTGGCGAACTGGTAGACTCTTGTTCGTCGACAAGGTAACCTCTGGCCCGGTACTTGAAGGAATAGTCGGACAAGAAATAGTAGTAAAGGAAGCCGCCGCGGATCACGCGTTTGGTTTGAATTGCATGCAGTACAGGTGTCATGATCCTGCTACTCTTCAGTCCGAATCGAAAATCGCCTTCGCCAATCGACCCGCTCCACTCCAGTCGATGATTTCGAATCACTGCAAAGGTATACCGACACGAGTGCTCTTCATCGTGAAACGGCATCAACCGATCCGGATCAAGATCAAGCTTCAGTTGAGCGATAAACCGCTCCAACCGGCTAGACTCAAGCTCAAGCGTTCCCGACGACGTTTCAGGAAGCGTGCCGTCACCTCGGATCTGCCAGAGCACTGTATTGTCCTTGCAGTCCAAGAACAGAGTTTGCGTGATAAGGTGTTTACCTCGTTGCCCTGTGCCCGTGATGATCACCTGGACTTCTTCAGGCGACTGTGTCGTCTGCGCGAACAGACATGAGGGCAGCACCGTCGTACTCAGCAATAGAAGCAACGAATACACAATGAAGTTATGCACGCCAAGCCTCTCCGAGTTGTTCCCAAAAGCAGAAAGCCCGCCGTGCACCACGGCACGGTGAATAACATGGTATTTTCAATTGACATCGACTCCGTGCTCGCACCTGCGGCGAATGGGTCTACTCAGATGGTGTCGGGGTCAACTCGCATCGGAGTATAGATTGTCACTGGGTTGAGTGCACGGTATAACATGCCACCCGCAACAAGTGCGCACCCCGAATACGCGGCCAACGCGAGAAAAAACACAACGAATGCAACGGGAAGTCCGCCGCGATCCCAGCCAATTCTTGGACCTAGCGTCAAGTTTGCCCATGCGGATGCGACCGATCCGACCACCAGCAGCGCCACAACGAGCGATTCAGGCATCGCCCTACCCGAGATCGCGTACACGACGCACAGCATTGAATAAGCAGTGACGACTGCCACCAACGCTTTTAGGTTGCGAACCCAAACCGATTCAGGTGGTTCGGGCGTTGAGTCCCGTTCACGGTGTGTCAGTTCGGTCGGGGAATAGGGATTGGTGTACTGCACGTCAAAGAGTTGCAATCGTTGGCTGTCCGCATTGCGATCGATCCGCGGATCTGGAAACACGTGGATCCATCGAACACCACAACTTTGTCGGCCTTCTGATGTCCCGGTAAGGGAATTTGATTAGATGTCACGGGGCGCCCAAAAGGGACCAGTAATGGGCGCTTCAAAGTCCTCCACACTGTGAGGGGATTGGCCGAACTACCGTATCTCGTTTTGCGTTCCGCGAAACGGAGAAATGGTATCCGGTGGCCAATCATTTAAGCGTGACTAAGTCCAATTCGATAAAGCAGTTACATCAACAGGGATTGTCTCAGAGGCAGATCGCGGCAGCGGTCGGCGTCGATCGCAAGACCGTCAGACGGCAATTGGCTGCTATTGAGGCCGAAACCGCCGCCAATGCAGATCCAAAAGGGACCAGCGCGCCCACCGGGATTGCGGCCGCGGAACCGGTCGCGGAGTTGGCGGATTTGGCCGCACCAAGCGAGCAGACGGTGCCCAATTCGCCCAGCCAATGCCAGCCGTTTCGCGAGGCGATCGAGCAGATGCTCATCGCAGGCCTATCGGCTCAACGTGTCTTCCAAGACTTGCAGACAGAGCACGCTTACCAGGGTAGCTATTACAGCGTCCGTCGATTCGTCAAGAAACTTCGCACCGAAAAGCCCGAAGCATTTCGCCGTCTCGACGTCGAGCCTGGCTTCGAAGCGCAAGTCGATTTCGGTACCGGTGCGCCAGTCATCGATGCTAATGGTCGACGACGTAAAACGCATGTGCTGCGCGTCGTACTGAGTCATTCACGAAAGGGATATGCCGAAGTCGTTTACCGCCAAACCACCGACGAGTTCATCACCGCACTCGAGAACGCTTTCGTTGCCTTCGGTGGAGTGCCCAAGGTCGTCGTGATCGACAACCTCAAGGCGGCCGTCAAGAATCCGGACTGGTATGACCCAGAGTTGGTACCGAAGCTCCGAGCATTCGCCGAGCACTACAACACCACAATCTTGCCGACGCGTCCTTACACACCAAGGCACAAGGGCAAGGTCGAGCGTGGCGTCGACTACGTCCAAGAGAACGGACTCAAAGGAATGTCGTTTGCATCGCTCTGTGAAGAGAATGACTACCTGACCAATTGGGAAGCGAACGTCGCCGACAAGCGAATTCACGGGACGACTCGTAAGCAAGTCGGAACACATTTCGAAACGATCGAGAAGCCGGCATTGCAAACGCTTCGGATCGATCGATTCCCAAACTTTTCCGAGGGACGGCGGAAGGTCAGTCGCGACGGCCACGTCGCAGTGAAGAACGCCTATTACAGCGCGCCACCTGAATACGTCGGTCACTCCGTCTGGGTGCGATGGGATTCACGCACGGTTCGACTACTCGATAACGAACTGACGCAGATCGCAGTTTTTGCTCGAAGCGCTGATGGAAAACACAACACAAAGCCTCAGCATATCGCCAGCACGAAGATCAATTCGATCGAGCGTGGAAGCGCGTATTTACTGCGAAAAGCGTCGTCAATCGGTATCTATAGTGCGCGTTGGAGTGAAACGATGCTGGAACAACGCGGGATCACCGGACACCGCGTCCTGCAAGGCCTGATCCAACTTGCGAACAAACATCGCTACGACCAAATCGAACAGGCGTGCGACATCGCATGGCGTCACGGCGACTTCCACCTCCGCACACTTCGGAACTTAATCAAACGTAAAGAAGCTGTTCAACAACTGATGCCATTCTTGGAAGATCATGAATTGATCCGTCCGTTGGCAAGCTACGACCAATTCGTACACGAGTGTGTGCAAAGGAATCTGTATCAATCTCAAGGAGGAATGACTGATGAATGAATCATTAACCCGCACGCTTCGCGAACTTCGTTTGAGCGGCTTAGCTGAGACGCTGGAAGTGCGTCTGGCCGAAGCGGTGTCGAGCAAGTTGACGCACTTAGAGTTCTTGGAACTGGTGCTCGCCGACGAGTCACTTGTGCGTGGCGATCGGCGCATCGCTCGTGGCGTCAAACGCGCCGGCTTTCGCGATCTTCGTCGCTTAGAAGACTTTGATTTTTCATTCAATAAAAGCATCGATCGAGCAAGGATCTTTGACTTGGCGAGTGGTCACTTCCTGCGTCAATCACGCGACATACTGCTATGCGGTCCTCCCGGTACGGGTAAAAGCCATCTTGCCCAAGCGGTCGGTCACGCAGTGATCCGTAGTGGCGCATCGGTGTACTACCGAAGTATCTTCGATGTTGTGCGTGACTTCCTGCACGACGAAGCGATCGGCGGGGAAGAAAAAGTGATGAACCGCTATCTCAAGCCAGACCTGCTGATCATCGACGACATGGGAATGAAGCAACTTCCAAAGCGAAGTGGGGAGTACCTGTTCGAGATCATCATGCGTCGCCATGAGGTGCGCAGCACGATGATGACGAGCAATCGACCATTGGAAGATTGGGGCAAACTGATTGGCGACGTACCGAGCGCCAGTGCAATCCTAGATCGCTTCTTGCAGTCGGCCGAGATCATGAAGATCACCGGTCGAAGCTATCGACTCGGAAAAGGTCCAGAAAGTTCAAAAGGGACCAAAGCGCCCACCGGCTCGCCTGCCGAAAAGAATTCATAGAACCGGCGACCAATCGCCGAAATCTCGACCACCAAATTCAAAAGGGACCAGAAGCGCCCATCGGTGGTCCCTTTTGAAGCGCCCCGCGACACTCCTGACCGCTGCAAACGGTACAAAGAGTGATGAAGAGTAGAACGGTGTATTTCATTGTCGTCCTTGAATGAGCGAACAGGACTAACTGACACCGGGAAGTTGATAGCCTTCGCGGCGAGGTCGTTCGAGAAGGCGATTCGCTTCAGCGTCACTGGTGAACTGTTCGGACTCGGGATTCCAGTGCAATGTGCGGCCTAAATCACGAGCGATGTTGGCAAGGTGACAGACTGTTGCCGAGCGATGACCGACTTCGACCGGTGCATTTGGCTCTCGTCGCGAGCGGATGCAGTCGAGCCAGTTCTGTAGGTGTGGACGGGCGACGTGTCCACCAGCGTCCCATTGCTCCATGGCGGATGAATCAGGAGCATTCTTGATGAGATTCTGCGGGGTGCATTTGTATTTATTTCGAGCGATCGTCATGTGGCCACGCTCGCCATAGAACGTCGCGGTGGCGACATCCGGCATGAAGTTCATTTCAATGCCGCCAGCGTAGGTCATGCGAATGGGTGCGAAACGCGAGTCGTCGGCAAACGCCCCATCAGGCTTCGGCGTTTTCTTGTGCCATTTCTTCTCCCAGTCCTTCGCCAGAGCAGCTTCGCTCACATCACGGAGTAGTTCCACTTTGATCGGCCCTGCATCGTCCATTCCCAGTGCGTACTGAACCATGTCGATGTTGTGACCGCCCCAGTTGGTCATCAAATGACCGGAATAGTCGCGATACAAATCCCATCCTCGCCAAAGCAAGCCGCCAACTTTGAATTCATCTTTGATCCATAACTTGCGATGATGAGGACGCTGAGGTGCGGCACCGAGAAACAAATCCCAGTGAAGGCCGTCGGGAGCCGGCTGTTCAGCAAAGCTTGGCATGGTCATTGGGCCGGGATAGTTGGGAACATCAACACGCGTGATCTTTCCAAGGCCCCCGTCGCGAATGAACTCACAGGCGAAACGATTCACCGCCATCGTGCGTTGTTGGCTACCGACTTGTAGGACCCGCCCCGTTGCTTTGACCGCGTCGGCCAGCAAGCGGCCTTCCCGGATGGTCAGTGACAGCGGTTTCTCAAGGTAAACGTCCAAGCCGGCATGAAGTGCCTGCATCGCTGCTTGCACGTGATGATGGTCAGGCGTCGCGATGATGACGGCGTCGAGCTTGACCTCGTCGAGCATCTTCCGATAGTCGTGATGCGTGGAGCAATGGCGTGCTTGCTCCGATTCAAAACCAGCGAGTATTTCTTTGAACTCAGCTTTCGGTTTAAGCGTGTCGGCCATGCGTGAAGTCGCACAGTCACAAATGGCCTCAACGCGAGCCGACTCCGGCAAGTTTCCAATCAGGTACTTCCCGCGAACGCCCGTGCCGATCACACCGACGCGGATGCGATTGGAGGGAACATTACCGCGGACAAGTGACGTCCAACTACGAGCAGTCAGAGTCGTTCCCGCAACGCCGCTTGCAATGAGCAGTTTTCGTCGGGATAGATTCATAGTCCAAGCTCCTGACTTGCGTAGTTCAGACTTGCCACAATGTTCGCGTCTTCGATCTCAACTTGTTTTTCAAGGGGCAGTGTGCTGATTGTCTGCCCATTCGCAGGATGATTCCGAACGAAACGCAGCGACCGAGCCAAATCGCTGCCGCTGGCCTCAGCTACGGACTTCCAGTAGTCATCCTTCAAACAAGGCACCTTCAACGGATCGCGAGTGATGACCTCGAGTGAGAATTTCAGATCAGGCTTCTTCATCCGCAGGATGTTCATCATCCTTCTCAGATCGAAACTGCCCTGACCAAGCGGAATATCGCCCAACAGGAATCCTTCTTCGTATTCCGTGAGTGCTTGGTCTTTGAAGTGTACGGAAAAGGCGTAGGGAGAAAGTGCTTCGATGCTGCCGTAGACATCGTCGAGCAAGGCGAAGCTGTTCCCCGTATCGACGCATGCACCAACGTATTCGCTGTCGATGTGCTCATACAATTTGAGACGGTCTTCGACGCGTTGGTCTTTGTGGTTCTCGATCGCCAGCGGCACGCGGTGCTTTTCAACAATCGGGGCGGCCAGTTCAACCATACGTCGACCACGTCGCTCGAACTCTTGGAAGTCCTCAAAGGTCTTGAATCGCTCGTAACGGCGTCCGGGGATGATCACCGTTCGAGCGGATTGAACTCCCACTTCGCTGGCGGTCTTGACCTCGGCTTCAAATCGCGGCAGATCGTTCTCGTCTTTCGGCGGGCTCAAGATCGCATCGACGAACATTCCATACTTGTTCGCTTCCTCGCGAAACTTACCTGCCTCAGCAGAACTCATCGCTCCCAGTCCAACGTGCGAGCCGCCCGCGCCGAGCGAATGACAATGACGAAGGAACCGAAACGGCTCATAAAGATTGACCGACTTGTCCTGTTTCCTGAGCAGCGTTCGCCGAAACTTGCAGTCGTACATGACGATGCCGAGACCAGTCTTTGTTCTGGTCGGGGCTGCGGAAACGGTGTCACTGGCAAGTGCAACGCTGGCAGCAAGCGCGGAAATGCGTTTGACCGCGCTACGTCGATTTATGGTTTTCATATTGCGTTCTCTCAATTTATGGCACCAAGTTGAATGCTTACCTTGCTGTCCAGCCGCCATCGACAGTCAGCATGCTTCCGGTCATGTAACTGGACGCAGGACTGGCCAAGAACAACGAAGCTCCCTGAATTTCTTTCATTTCGCCCCACCGTTCGACCGCAGTCGCGCCGACGATGAACTTCTTCGCCTCCTCGCTTTCTGCGATTGGCACGTTCATTGGCGTCAGGAAAGGCCCGGGGCAAATCGCGTTGACCGTGATTTTGTCGAGCGCGAATTCCAATCCCAACGCTCGCGTCATCTGCACGACCGCCCCCTTGCTGGTCGCGTACGGCGTGCGATTCGCCAAGCCAACTAATCCCAGTGTGCTTGCCATGTTGATGATTCGTCCGTACTCACGCTCTTTCATCACGGCAGCAACGTGCTTGCAGCACAGCCACATCGCGTCGACGTTAATGCTCTGGACTTTGCGAAAATCTTCCAGCGACAGTTCTTCGATCGGGCCGCGAATGTTGATACCCGCACTATTGATCAGGATGTCGATACGCCCGAACTCTTCCATGCAGCGAGCGACCATCGCTTCGACTTGTTCTTCGCTTGACACATCGGCGGCCATGCCGATGGCTTTCACGGGATACTCGTCCGCAATGATTGCTGCAGCCGCTTTCGCTTCGTCTTCGTTTCGGCTGACGAGCAACAGGTTCGCACCCGCGGAAGCCAATCCGGCCGCCATCGCTTCGCCAAGCCCTTTCGAGCCGCCAGTCACGATTGCGACGTTGTCGGTGAGTTGAAATTGAGCAATACCGGGCCATCGTGTCATGAGTAATCCGAATAGAAGAAGTTTGAATTGGTGTTCAAAGAGAACGTATATTAAAAAAATGTCAGCGAGAGCTTTCGTACTTTTCTCTCATCCATTGATTCCAACGTTTGACAACATCAAGCCGATCGGGCAGTGGTTCACCGGTGGCGACATCGACCAGTCCGGCTCTACCGCCGGGGTGTGGCGTTTCGTAGAAACCGCACCAGCCGAATCCGATGATTTGCGGATGCTCGACCCCCATATGCATCATGCCCGCATAGACTCGTTCAAACTCAGCGATGTCGCGAGCTTGGTAGGTTGATTTGGGTGGCTCGCCAGCGTAGATGCCCGCCCCGGTGTCGGCCAGATGAACCGGACCGTCCCAAACTCTCGTTGCATCTTCCAGAACTTCGTACGCGATCGGCGGTGGGCCCATGACATTGATCGACAGCACGTCGATGTAGGGTTTCATCACTCGGATTGCATATTCTGGAAGCGGTTGAAGGTGCAGCGTATTGCGATCACCAAGGATCAGATGATTCGAGTCATATCGGCGTATAGCGTCGTGATGGACTTTGTACCAGCGTTCGCAAATGCGTTGCATAAACGCTTCTCGATCGGACAAGTGTTTTCGCTCGTTGACATAGCCGCGCAGAGGGTTGTCCAAAGTTTCGATTTCTTCCCATGACTCGATTGGGATTCCGTAGACCGCAGACCAACGATCGGTCGACCCATAGATTTGACGCATCAATGCAATCCACGCTGTTCGCCCAGCCATGCCGGGTCGCGTGATGTCGTCGATCCAAAGATTGAAACTCTCCGCTTGCGGATGCCAAGGCGGGTTTTGGGTGTAGTGATATCCGATCAGGTGGGGATTGTTCTTGAGCGGCAGACAGACGTCCCGACACCGGAGCTCAACGCCCTGCTCGAACTCTTTCGAGAAGACATCAGGAAGGTTGTTCCCGCTCATGTACTGCTTTGGGTATTCCAGAAACAGTGTGAAGGGAAACTCCAGCTCAAGATATTGCTCCGGCGACCATTCCGGCGTTCGCTTGATCAGGTTATGGCGTCCATGCGGTTTCGGCACTGTTTTGGGATCGAGTGCCGTTGGCCCAATTGAAGGCGGCAAGTAATTGAATCCCCAAGCCTTGTTGCGGTCTCGAAGCGATACCCGCCAATTCGCGACGGACCCGTATTTCTCCTTCAAGTTCCACGGCATACCTGATCCGTCGCCGTAGTGATTCACACCGCGCATGTAGAACGGCTGACCACTTGGATCAAGCAGCTTCCAATCGCCATCGATTTGTTCAACGCGAAAGAACGCGGGTTCATCGGCATAGGAAGCTGGGCACATAACGCAAGACAACAGAACGGCGATTGTCGGTATAGATAGACGTTGCCTTAGTACTTTCCACTGTTCATTGTTCATGTCTTCAACCCTCTCAGCGTTCCGGTGCTGCTGGCGAAAGCGTCGTCTTCGATACCCAAATTCTGCAGCATGCTGACGAATACGTTCGCCAACGGCTCATTGCGTTTCTGATCAAACGCCAGATGCGATCCGTGCTTGAATCCGCCGCCAGCGAGCACCACCGGCAAATTGAATCCATCGTGCCGCGCTGCATTGCCAAGGTTGCTGCCTTGCAACACCATCGTCTGGTTCAACAGCGTGACTCCGTCTTCTTTGACGTCGCGCAATTCTCGCAGCAATTCTGCGAGGCAATCCATTTGAGCCTTCTCGATCGTTGCCAGCTCCTCGGCGGATTCCTTCTGCGATGACTGGTGTGTCAACGCGTGGTGCGGTGCGTTCACACCGGGCAGGTCGACGGTAGGATTAAAGTCCTCGTTGATCAGCACCGTGATTGCTCGTGTCGAATCGGTTTCCAAGGCTAGCCGAGCCATGTCGAACAACATTCGAGTCTTCGGAATCAACCCGCCCGGCGACGTATTGTCTTGGGGCATGGAAACGTCGGCCTTCGGTTTCGGACGCTGCGACCAAGCTTCCTGAATTTCGAGGCGTTTTTCGAGTTCACGAAGCGAATCGAAGTACTGTTGCAGTCGCTGGTTGTCTGCGTATCCGACACTGCGCTGAAGCGACTGAATCTCGTCACCGAATTGGTCCATCAAACTGCGACCGTCTCGCAACCGTTGGACTTGATTCTGAATCTGTTCTGCCGATCCTTCCATGAACAGCAGGCGATACACTTCGCTAGGTCGTTCGATCGCCGGAAGCGAAACACCATCGGCGGTGTACGACAGTGATTTGGAACCGGGTCCGACTCGTAGCGAAAGGGATGCAAACCGCGTGAGATGTCCAACCTCCTGAGCGATCCGTTGATCAAGCGAAAGCGTATTCTTGAAGCCGGGCCGAGTTGGATGAGTCGCTCCCGTCAGAAAGCACACATCCGCAGCATGCAGTCCGCCGGTTCCGGGATGATGGAGACCTGAGAAGACGGTGAAATCATCACGCAGATCATTGAGTGGCGCAAGATACGGGGACAACTCGTAGTCGCGGCCTGATTGCTTGGGAAAGAACAGCTCGGGCATGAATCCAAGGTCGACATTGATTGCCACCATCCGCTTCGGCAGCGGAGAATCCTGTTCCGCAGAAAACGCTGGACGCATCGCGTCAAGGAAAGGCAACGCAAGGCTAGCACCTGTGGCTCTCAACAGCGTGCGACGCTTGAGCGATTTACGCTTTGGAAAATAGACGTTCTTCATTTGAGTTGGCTTTGTTGAGTATTCACTTATTCCGAAGCAACGGACTTTGGACGAGGCCATGGATCAATGATCGAAGCCCGTATCCACCATTCGCGGTGGCATCCAAAATCGATTCGAGATGCTGTCGGTCACTGATGCCGACTGGATGCCCGGTCGCATAAATGACCAATCGCTCAAGTAGATTCCGAGCGATCGCTCGTTCATCCTTCACGATATACCGTCGAAACTGTTCGATACCGGCGAATGGCCGACCGTCTTCCATCTCACCGCTTGAATCGACCGATAGCCCCAGTTTGAATCTGATGGGCTTGGCTCGTCGATTGATGCCCTCGACTGGTTCACCTTTCTCCAGCGAATGGTATCGCTCGCGAAAGCGGCCCATCACGTCGAACGATTCTAAGGCAAAGCCCGGTGGGTCAATCTTACGATGGCAGGAGGCACAAGAGGGATCTGCACGGTGGCGGGCCAGTTGCTCGCGAATCGTGGTCACTCCACTGATGTCCGGCTCCACCGCCGCGACGGCTTCGGGCGGTGGTGGAGGCGGATCACCAAGTAATCGGTCCATAACATAGACGCCACGTACAACGGGCGACGTTGTCGTGCCATTGGCACTGACTTTCAACACACTTGCCTGCGTCAACAAGCCGCCACGAATCGAATTCTCCTCGATGGCCACTCGCGCCACATTCGCACCGGCTGGACCTTCGATGCCATAAAGCTCAGCCAATTCGCCGTTGAGCATCAGAAAGTTAGAGTCAACCACATTGCGAACAGGCAAATCCCAGCGAATAATCTCTTTAAAGAACGCCCGCGTCTCCATCAGCATGGATTCCAGCGTCCATGTCGAGTAGCCGCGATACAAGTTCTCGTCCGGTTCGGTCACTCCGATATCACGCAGGTTCAACCAGTGGTCGAGAAAGTGTTCGACGAACCGATCCGAGCGTGGATCAGCAAGCATCTCATCGACGAAAGCAAGGTAGCGATCATCCTTCAACGCCTTACTCAACGATCCACGAAGCCGACCGTCGGCTGGTGCGTTCCAAAGAAACAACGCCAAACGATTAGCCAACTCGTTTGATGGCAATTCGCCCACGTGCAACTCGACAAGAATAAAGCTCGGCGAACCCAATACGGAACTGTACGCAGAGATCATCGCATCCTGAAATGAAGCACCACTGGCCAGTCGACGCTCAAACATGCCCATCGGAATCACAAAATCGTGTGGAGAGATTTCGCGGCGATAGGCTTCGTTCATGAAAGTCGTTAACAGGCGACGGGCGTCCTTCGGCGGCGTGTCTGACACAATCTGGTAGTCCAACGGCGAGTTGACCTTCGCAACAGATTTGTCATTCGGCTGTAAAACCAAATCTCCAAATAAACGCCGATGACTTTCCGGCGGCCAGACATCAACGAATGGCCCTTCAATCTCGAACCCCTTGATCGCAACGGCGGGAACGTCAACGGAAAGATATTTGGCCGTCTTGCCGCCAACCTCGATTCGCCACAACGGCAATGTTGCCATCGCGATACTGATTGTCTCGCCAGCCTTCAGTTCAACATCCGAAACTTGAAGACCGTCTTTTGAGGTCACATCAAACGTGCCCAGCAAAGAAGTATCGCCGTAAACTGCAATCACTTCCGTGCGCTGCGTTGGTTCGACGGTTCCTTTGTTTGCCTGAAACGCAAACGCATCAATGCGAATCGTATAGCGACCGGCTTTGCTAGCTCGCCCGATCTTCATTGGGGCGTTGGAGACAATGCCGATGGCGTCAATGTAGGGCTTCTCGTCTAACACATAGCCATGCTTCTTGGTCTGGAAGTTACCAGGATGGCTTTCAAACGTAGTGTCTCGCTCGCGTCCTATCAGCGGTAATCCACTGCCGTGCTTGAATTCGAGATAGACATCTTGCGCCTCACGTATCAACCGTAGCGTCTTCTGTTCCTTGGGCTTTCCTTTATCCAGAACGATGGTTTGCCCACGAAGTTCGTTGATCCAGACGCTGGTCTTTTTTGACTCAGGCTTTTCACGCTGTGGAGCCATCGCTGCTCGTAAGGCGTCATCGGCGACTTCCAAATATCGATCGACCTGAACATGCGAAAACGGCAACGACGATGAAGACTTGCCGAACCCATCAGACAAAGGATCGGGCGGCAGTTTGTCGCCTGCGTCGAGAAGTGGCATCTTCAACAGATCACGGAGTGCATTGATGTGCTCGGCGCGGCTCAGTCGGCGAACTGTTGCCCGTCCTTCTTTGGCAACACGCTCCGTTTCCGCTGAGACCAATCGAGGTTGAAGTACATTTAGAAATGCGTTGACGTCGGCTTGATCGGGTTTCCCGGCGTCGGCAGGAGGCATTTCACCGTTCTGAACGCGGTCGAGCGCACGCCCCCATTTGTCGTGAGTCACGGTGTCGGCAAGGTCAAACGAAAGACCGTCCAGATCGAACCCTCGTTCCGAGTCATCGCCGCTGTGACAATCCAGGCAATGGTTGTCGATAAACGTCGCGACCTTCGGTGGAACTTCAGCGCTAAGTGGAACTGATACCGACAGGCTTAGGACCATCAGAACAATCATTGACGACCTAACCATAGTGGATCTTGTTAAAGATCCTGCCGCATCGGGATCTTTAACAAGATCCACTACCGCCAACTCGAACTTCTGGCAGCAACGTTCCCGCAGCACGGCGAAACGGTTTCTCACGAAAGAATCTCCTTCACTACGTCTCCCGCAAGGTCGGTCAAGCGAAAGTCGCGGCCTTGAAAGCGGTACGTCAAGTGCTTGTGATCAATACCAAGTTGGTGCAACACCGTGGCGTTCATGTCGTGAACAGGAACAGGATTCTCCACCGTGTGGAAACTCCACTCGTCGGTTTGGCCGTACGTAAATCCCGGCTTCACGCCTGCTCCGGCCATCCACATCGTGAATCCGAGATGATGATGTTCGCGACCGAAGTTTGTTTTCGTCAGCTTGCCTTGACAGAATACGGTTCGTCCAAATTCGCCGCCCCAGATCACGAGTGTGTCGTCGAGCATCCCGCGTTGTTTCAAATCCTGAATTAGCGCCGCGTTGGCGCGATCCGAGTAGGCCGAATATTGTTCGATCTGCTTCGGCAAGTTGGAGTGCTGGTCCCAGCCGCCTTGGAATAGTTGAACGAAACGGACACCCCGTTCAGCCAATCGTCGTGCCATCAGCGCGTTGTAAGCGTATGTGCCCGGCTGTGTGACGTCTTCGCCGTATAGATCGAGAATGTGTTGCGGTTCGTCGCTGAAGTCAGCCAATTCAGGAACGCTCATCTGCATCCGCGCCGCCATCTCGAACTGAGCGATACGGGTGTCAATCTCCGGATCATTGACTCGTTGGCGATGTTCGCGATTGAGTTCCGCAATGTCGGCAATCGTTCGCCTGCGCATCGCGTCCGAGATGCCTTCCGGGTTGCTCAGGTACTGCACGGGTTCCTTATCCGATCCGCCGATGCGAATGCCTTGATATCGGGACGGAAGAAACCCCGATCCCCAGTGGCGGTCAATCAGAAACGAGCCGCCTTCTTTCGTTCGTAGCACGACGAAAGCAGGCAAATCATCGCACTCGCTTCCAAGTCCGTACGCGGCCCACGCTCCGATCGTGGGTCGGCCTGCGATTTGATGACCAGTCTGGATGTACGTGATCGCAGCGTCGTGATCGACTTGCGTGGTCGTCATCGACTTGATGAAGCAAACATCGTCCACGACTTTCGCGAACTCGGGCATCAGCTCACTGACCCATGCACCACATTTGCCGTGTCTGGCGAACTTCCATCGTGACGCGACGACTGGAAAGCGAGATTGGCCGTTGACCATTCCCGTAAACTTTACGCCACCCATCACCGACTTGGGCAAGTCCGTCCCATCCCACTTTTCCAACAGCGGCTTGTGATCGAACAGGTCAATCTGTGAGGGACCACCAGCCTGAAACAGATAGATGACTCGCTTTGCCTTGGCAGGGAATTCCGGGAAGCCGGTGATGGCTGGCGGATTGGCACGCCGAAACGCGGCCTCGACATGGAAACCGCCGAGTAGCTGGCTGAGCGCTCCGGTTGCCATCACGCCGCCAAGCCCTTTCAGGATTCCTCGACGAGACAAGCTCGGATTGTGCTGATTGTTAGGACCCATCATTACTCCAGTGTCATCGTTGCATCGAGATTCAGCAGCACGTTGCAGAGTGCCGTCCATGCTTGTGATTCATTGCCGTCGGCAATCGCAAGGTAGTCCTTACGAATGGTTTGAAGGTGCTGCAGTTCTTCATCGCTTGGAATGCGCCCTGTGCAGGCGCGCCACAACCAGCGAAGCTGCTCGGGTTCGGTTTGAGCCACTTGCTGTGCTCGGTCTGAAAGTTCTCTCGCGGATGCTGCAAAGCCGGGTTCGTTAAGCGTGACCAGCGCTTGCAAAGGCGTGTTGGTTCGCATCGTGCGGACTTCACACTGATTGCGATCGGCAACGTCAAAGACCGCCAACATCGGGTGCGGCGAGTTGCGTTTCCAAAACGTGTAGAGCGTGCGTCGACGGTTCGACGTTTCAAAAGGCAGCTTCACAATCTTGCCGTTTTGACCGATCACTTCATCAATGATGACCGGCGGACCGCCGATTGTTTCGTCAAGAAGACCGCTCAGAAAGAGTGCTTGATCTCGGACGGTATGAACAGGAAGTCGGAAGCGAGGGCCGCGAGCGAGGTTGCGATTCTGTGGATCCCTCTGCCACATCTCTTCGCTTGCGTCTGAGCTTTGTCGATAAGTTCGACTGGTGACAATCAGCTTGATCAGTGCTTTGGTGTCCCACCCAAGCCGAACATATTCGGTTGCCAACCAGTCCAGTAGGTCAGCGTGCAACGGTTCACCGGTTTGTGTTCCGAAGTTCTCAGGCGAATCGACAAAACCTCGTCCCCACAGCGTTTGCCAAATACGATTGACGGCAACGCGAGCAGTCAACGGGTGATCGGGATGTGTGAGCCAGTGTGCGAGAGCCAAACGGTTTCGCTGTTCTTCTGGAAGCGGAGGGAGGAAGTCAGGCGTGTCGGTTGCGACTTTGTCACCAAGCGAATCAAACACCCCGGCCAAGCGTATTCGTGTGTGTTTGGTTCGTCCTTCTTTCATCACCATCGTTGTGGGTGATTCGAGAATCGCTTCATCGAGTTCGGCTTGGGCTGCTAACCGAGCATTGCGAAGTTCGCGTAGATTTGCTGGGAAGCCGTCATCCTCAAGAAATGCAAGTCGCAAAGTCTCCATTTCGGTACGAGTTCGCTTGCCTGCCGGAATACGGGCAATCTCATCGATGGTCCTTGCATCGGCGAGCGAACGCACCTCGATGACATTCAGTTCTCGATCATAGAATCGTAAGTCTCGAAGCTCGCCTGTGAAGCTCGGAAGGAACGGACTGCTGCCCAAAACCAGCTTTGCCTTACCAGCATTATCGGCCGAGTCGTTGGTGACTGGATGCGTGCAGGCCATCGCAATGTCGCTGCCATTGACGGACGCGGAATACGCAATACCTTGCATCCGTCCATCGCAGCGGAAGGTCACATGGTGCCATTTGCCGACCGCGAGCGCCTCCGTCGATTCAAATTCGATGTAGCTGTTCACCCACCGACAAACATGGCGAACTCGGATTCTCTCATTGACCCAATCGGCTTGAATTCCCTGTCGGTAGCGTTCCGGTTCTTCGACGCTCGAAAAGATCGCACAGTCCTTGTCCGATTTTGGCCGAAACCAGAACGAAATCGTCCAACGCCGGTTACCAGCACATAAGGCGATCGCGTCGTTTGGTTTTTCGACCGATTCTTTGCCATCAAAATGAAGAGGCGTTTCTGCGTAGTGAAATTTCAATCCGCGAGTGACACGCGTGGATGCCTGTCTGCCGCCTTCCTCCCATGCCGTCTGGGCTTCCGCAATTTTCGACTCGGCTGCAAGCATGGTCGCATCCGCGTTCCTTGCGGCTTGCTGTAACTGCGTCAGTCTGGCTTGTTCTTTCTGAGTCGGCGTGTGGATGTAAGGGTGCGAAGCAATCTTGAGCGCGGAACCGGCTTCTCGGACATTGTCGAAGAACGACAGCAATTCGTAGTACTCACGATTCTCGATCGGGTCGTACTTGTGTGTGTGACAACGCGCGCACAGTATCGTCATGCCCATCCAGACCGTGGCAACCGTTTCCATTCGGTCCGCAGCGTTTTCAAACTTGGACTCGGCGGGAATCGTCCCGCTGCCCGTGTCATAACGATGATTCCGCAGGAACCCTGTTGCGATCAGATACTCTCTGGCTTCGTCGTCCGCAATCCAATCAGCGGACTGCCAGTCCTGCTGGTCTTCGGGGATCAGCAAGTCACCGGCCAGCATCTGCTCAGTCAGTTTGTCAAAAGGTAGATTGGCATTCAGGTTGCGGATCAACCAATCTCGCCATGGCCACATGACGCGGTGCCCATCGGCTTGATACCCGTTCGTGTCTGCGTAGCGCGCCGCATCCATCCAATACCACGCTTGATGTTCACCGTAGGCTTCTGACGCCAACAACTTGTCGACCAGTGACGACACAGCTCGCTCTGCGTTATGCTGGAAATCATCGGCAAACGCATCACCTTCTTCGGGAAGGATCGGCAGTCCAGTCAAAGCGAGGCTCAAGCGGCGTGCAAGCACGCGCGGCTCAGCATCACGACGCGGTTTCAAAGATTCCGCATCAAGGTGCGAGGCGACAAAGTTGTCGATTGTGTTGCGTGGCCAGTCCTCATCAGCAACTGCCGGAACAGATGGTCGCGTTGGTGCTGCAAACGCCCAGTGTCCCTCGTACTCGGCACCTTGCTCAATCCAGTCTTTCAGTATTTGAATCTGCTTCTTCGTCGGCCTGCGTTTGGAATGTGGCGGCGGCATCACAGCGTCGGGATCGTCGGAAAGCAACCGGTCAATCAGTGAACTGTCATCTGCCTTTCCCGGTTCGATCACCCAGTCAATGGCTTCGTCCAAAACGTCCAGCCGTAAATCAGCCTCACGACTTTCTTCGTCTGGCCCGTGGCACTCAAAACAGTTGTCGGCAAGGATCGGTCGAACGTCGCGATTGAAGTCCACGTCGGCGTAGACGCTCGATGCGAATGACACCACACAGCAGACGTACAAGATTCCGTAGATGAAGTATCTGGACGGCATTACTTTGATTGCCTCTTCAGTTTTTTGAGGTCGGGAAATCTGCCAAGTGTTGACGCCAGGAATTGTTTCGCTTCTTCCGCCTCGGGGGTGAGATCGTTTGCGATTGAGTGCTCTTCAAGTGGGTCGGCCTGGACATCGTAGAACGCACCATTCTGATACAGCTTCCATCGGTGGTTTCGCACACACCAGTCAACCGGTCCGACAGTCGGGGAAGTTCCACGCTTCCCCGGCGGCAGACGCTGGTCGGGCTTTCGCGGGTCGAGCGAAAGGTAAACCCACTTACGCGGTTCGGCATGCCCGCCGGTTAGCCTTGTGAGGAAGCTCTGTCCATCGTACGGCACGGTCTGCGGAAGTGAGACACCAGCGGCTTCGGCGAGTGTGGGGACAAAGTCGGTGAAATCGACAAGGTCTGCGGACTCTGTGCCGCGTGGAATTCGGTCTGGCCATCTCACCATCAGCGGTACGTGCGTGCCCGCGTTCGTCAAACGCGACTTGCCCCCGACAACGATTCCTTCGTTCGTTTTCGATTCAATTCCTTTCACGGTTCCATTGTCGCCGGTAAAGATGAACAGCGTATTGTCACTCAAATCAAGTTTCGCCAACGTCTCATCGACGCGACCAACACATTTGTCGAGGTACTCAACCATGTCACCGAAGTGCCTTCTGTCCTGCCTGCCTGATGGATCATCGGAATCAGGAGTGGCATCGAACGGTTCATGTGTCAGCCAGATCGGGAAGTAAACAAAAAACGGTTCGTCTTTGTGGCGTGTGATAAAGTCACAAACGAAATCTGCAAAATAGTCGGGGCCATAGTTCTCTTTCGGCAACTCAATGGTCGTGCCGTTGTTGATGACCTTCATTCCCCAGTGACTTCGCCCCGGACTGTGAATAGCGTACTCATCGAATCCAAAGTGATCGGGGCGTTCCTTCCCGAGCTGCCATTTGTGGGCAAAGCATGTTGCATAGCCCGCGTCCTTCAAAAGGTGGCCAAACGTCTGTTGGTCGGACGCTAGTTCAGAGAACCGAGTGTAGTTCCGAAAGTTGTAGAGTCCGGTCATCAGTTGTACGCGTGTGGGCGTGCACAACGGTTGAGCGTAACAGTGCGTGAACCGTGCACCATCCTTCGCGAGCCGATCAATATTAGGCGTTGCGTATGACAGCCCGCCATTAGCCCCAACGCATTCGTAGCCGAAGTCATCCGCCATGATCAGGACAACGTTTGGTCCGTTGGCAGCAAGGCTGACGTTGGCGAGAATCCCAATGGCCATAGCCGCAATGAATGCCAGAACGTAATTTTGCAATCTCATAATATCAACTCGTTAAAAACTATCGGCTGCGGAACAACTCACTTTGAACAACGGCATGTATGATCGAACGCACACCAAATTGCTCCACCTCCGTTCTCGCAACGATCTCTTCAATCGCGGATCGATCGGCAAACGTCGTCGTCGCACCCGTCGAATAGACCAAGAGTCGATCAACCATCATCCGCGCGATCTCCCGCTCGTTCGCGGTGTAGATGCGTTTCAGCTCACGGACGTCGGCAAACTCTTGCCCGCTTGGTAACCGATAAGACGGGTCAACGGGCAAGCCTTTGTCGTAGCGAATCCGACGGTCGTACTTCTTTAGCCCAGCAAGTTCTGGATTGAGAATTCGGTAGTTCGTCCGGAAACGCCCCACGGGATCGAAGCTCTCCAGAGCAATGCCCGGTGGATCAATCTTTGCGTGACAGGATGCACAGGCTGAATCGCTACGGTGCTTTTCTAGTTGTTCGCGGAGCGTCACTGCTCCACGAATGTCGGGTTCCACGGCCGGAACGCCCGGCGGCGGAGGAGGCGAAGGCGTGCCGAGAATGCGTTCAAGAACCCACGTTCCGCGTACAACCGGCGAGGTGTTGGTGCCGTTCGCGGTCACCTTCAATACTGCCGCTTGAGTCATCACGCCGCCACGCATGGAGTCACGGGGAACCTTCACTACACTTGGCTGCATTCCTGTGACACCGGAGATACCGTAGTGCTCGGCGAGTCGGCGGTTGATGGTAATGAAATCTGAGTCGATGAGATTTCGAGCCGGCAAATTGTTGTTGAGCAAGTGTTGAAAGAACGCATGTGATTCGCTTAGCATCGACCAATGCAGCACCGGGTCGTATTCCGGGAACAACGCCAAGTCGGGAGTGGTGAATTCGATTTCATACAAGTCGAGCCACTGGCCGAGGAAATCTTCAATAAAGCGCCCGGATCGCTTATCACTGATCATCCGCTCGGTTTGTTGCCTGAGTACCTCGGGCTTTGCGAGCTCGCCCGACTGCGCCAATCGCAGCAGTTCGCGATCTGGAGTGCTGCACCACAGGAAATAGGCCAGTCGCTCGGCTAACGCAAAGTCGCCAGTGGACTCATCAGCGGACAACGTCGATTGGTGAAACAGAAACTGAGGGGATGTAAAGATCGCCTTGTAACCCGTCCTCATTGCCGACTCGAACCTCACGCCTTCATCGAGCCAGTCATGTACGAACGCGACATAACGATCGGCTTCGCTTTTAGTAACCGCTCTGCGAAACGCCAGCGGCAGGATGCGACGAACCAAGCGTTCCGCATCCGCCTTCGGGTTCTTCGGTGCCAGTGCCATGGTGCGAACCAAATCACCGGGATGCTGCGCGTCTTTGTAAATGGGTTCGCCGCCATAGGATGGCAGCGGGCTACCGATGGGCAAGTGATAAGGAGCCATTTGGTAGTCCGGCAACGGCTCAGTACCTTTTCGTTTTCCCTCCAATATCTCTCGAACGACCTTGCCTCGCCGGCGAGAATAGTCCTGTGCGACGAACTTCGCATCTTCGTCGAGTTGTCCAGCCAGTCGCTCCCACTTATTGCCGCCCTTTGGCCAATCGTCCGGCAGGGTGATTGGGTCTGCCGGAATGATCGGTGGCGAATGCAGTTGTACGTTTGGATCAGGGTTGCTCGCCCCGGTGATCGGTTCTGTTGTGACTCCACCGAACAGAACTTCCTGTCCCTGCGGAGGCCACGATTCAGTGATCGGCCCCTCGATCTCAAGCCATTGCACACAAACACCGGGGCCGTCCCATGTGACTTGCTCGTACTTTTGGTTCTTCGGGAATCGTTTGACCGGTAACTCAGACGGATAAAGATGCAAGAAATGTCCACGTAACAATTCGCCTTCCCACTCGTGGACCTCCGGTCTGTCCGACGCAATCTCCAAATGCTCCAACAAGCGGTGTTTGACGCGCAATGACTCCTTGTGTCCATTGCCGCCGACACGCATGGTCAGTGCAATTGGCTCTTTGCTATTGACCTTGTAGGCCGACACCTTGATTCGATACTTGCCGGTTCGCGGAACGACATACTGGCCCCAAAGTGCGTTGTGAGCGGACATGGATTCGGTGGCGTAGAGGATCATCCCATCGACGACAGGCAGAGTTGGGTGTTCGGCTCGGTAGACTTGCATGTAGCCGTTGCTGTTGAGCAACGAGAGCCGGAATTTCTGTGTCTCCGGTTTCTCCGTGAACTGCACCGCTTGGTCGATGGCTGAGTCAATCGCTTGCAGGTAGGCCTCCATCTGAACGCTGGAGATATTGAGCGCTGAACCAACGGTTGAAAAACCTTCGGCCTTCGCATCGGCAGGCAAGAGATCGGCGATGTCGAGTGGCGTTTGCAGTAGGTCCGAAAGCGTTGTTTCAAACTCAATCGCATTCAATCGCCTTGCGGTGACTCGCCCCAACTCTGCCTGCTGCGTTTTCTGTGCAGCGGCCAGCGCATCGGCGAGCGGAGCCAGCACTGTTTCGACTTCTTCCGCAGTGGGCTGTTCCGCGTCAGGCGGGGGCATCACTCCGGTATTGATTCGGTCATGCACCAGTTTCCAAGCGTCGAAGTTGGCAGGCTCGGCCAAATCACCTTGCAAGAACTTGAGTTCAAACTCGCCTTCGTCGGCACCATCGCCGTGGCATTCACCACAGTATTGATTCAGCAACTGTTTGGACGCGCGCAGGTCATCGGCTTGGGCTAGGCTGCATGGCGAGAACGCAAGGAGTAGGTAACCCGCAGCGTAAGCGAGGGACCACGCCGTATCGGTCCCTCGCATACGCTTCGGGTTACCAAAAGGCGTGCCGCCTGTTTGAATACGACTCATGATTGAAACTCCAATCCTCGAATCGTCCCAGTGCTGCTACCAAAGCGGTCAATTGGCAGTCCCATCCGCTGCAACATGCTCACATAGACATTGCACAGCGGTTCGTTATTGAAATTGTCGAATGCGAGATGCTGTCCGTGATTAAAGCCGCCGCCCGCCAACACGATCGGTACGTTCGTCGTGTTGTGACTGGACGCATTCCCCATGTCGCTACCAAACAGAACCATCGTGCGATCCAGCAGCGTGTCGTCCTCTTCCCGAGTCGCATCCAGTTTGGCAAGGAAATCTCGCAGGATTCCCATGTGTTGCTTCTCGATCACAGCAAGCTGAGCGAGCTTGTCCGCATCTTTGCCATGATGGGAAAGCGTGTGATAGCCCTCGGTGACTCCATCGATCGGCGGGACCGCAAAAAAACCAACGGACATGACCGTGGCAAGCCGTGTGGAATCGGTTTGCAAAGCGAGGGCGATCAGGTCGTACATCAGCTTGGATCGGCCAATGGTGTCGGCCTGATCGCGAATGTCGGCCGGCTCCTTGGCAACAACCTTCGGCTTCGGTTTGCGTTCCCACTCCTGCTGGCGAACCATCTCCTGCTCCACTTCGCGAACGCTGGTCGTGTATTCATCGAACTTCTGCCGATCATCGCGACTGAGATTTTTTTGCAGCTTCTTTGCTTCGCCCATTACCATGTCCATCACGCTCGCCCCTTGCCGAAGGCGTGTGATCTGCTGAGAGACTTCGGAGGAAGAACCGGGCGTGAACAGCTTACGAAACACCTTTGACGGGGATTCTTCGCCGGGAATCGGGACGCCACTTCGCGTCCAAGACAGCGAACCACCACCGTTAGCACTCAGAATCAACGATGAGATACGCGTCTGCTTGCCGATCGATTCGGCCACCAATTGGTCGACAGAAATGCTGTTGCGGAAACTCCCGCTGCCCGGATGCGGTGCCGCAGTCAGGAAGGATTTTTCAGCGGCATGGCCACCGTCAACGTGCGGGTGGGAGACGCCTGAGAAAACGGTCAGCTTCCTGCGAAGACCGCCAAGCACTTCCAGATATGGCGAAGGCGTGTAGTCGAAGCCCGTCTGCTCCGGTACAAAGTACGGCATGTGCAGACCGAGGTTGTTGCAAATGAACACCATCCGGCGCGGTTTGCCGTCTGACTCCGGCGTCACACGTCGTTCCTTTTCGGCAGCATCAACTGGCGACAATGATTGCAGCAGTGGCAACGCGAGCGTCACACCAGCACCTTGCAACAAACGACGGCGATTCAGAGGCTGTGAGTTCATTGTTTGTCCTTCGTATCAGCGGCTGCGTTAATTAGCGTTCGCCAAGTCGGGAAACGCTTCGCATCGCCCTCTGTCAGATGTCGCACGACTTGCATCAAGTCGGGGTCAAAGTAACTGGCGTACTCCATCACTCCCAACGCATCTTTCGGTTCATACAATCGACCCGCACGGTACTTTTCAATTCCCTCAGCGGCACGGCGGCGGTCGAGATCGACTTGCGTGTTGACCCATTCGGCATGAGTCTTCTTGCCCATGGCATACGGCACCATGAAGTCGACAGATTTTTTCAGCGAGCCGCCATCTGGAGATGCCCACGAGTACAACGCCAGCCCGTCGTCGCCCGCGAGCATTGCCAGTTCCATCGGCGGTTTCAGTGAACTGCCGTGGTAGGTCAAACTGTCACGATGTTTCAGGTCGCGACTGCTTCCGTCGGCGTAGAGGCTTTTGCGAACAAATCGCCTCACACCTTCGTTGGCCGCTTCCGCCCAGTCGTCTCGCTGCAGAATCAGTCCCGCCATTGCCAACAGCCGGACACTCTTGGAGTACCGGTTGGTCACATGCTCGGACTTCGCGACAGCCGGTTCATGCAATTCACCAATCTGCTGAACCCATGCGTCAACGCGTCGCCGTCGAAGCTCGTCAAACGAATCTCGCAGTGCAAGGTACGCCACCAGCAGTGGATGAAATTTGTTTTCGTTGACGTCGTTGCCGGTGGGCTCGTAAGTCGCCGCCCAGCCAGCAATTAAATGCCGCAGCGTCTTGGCGGTAAGTTCGTCGCCGGTCGCTTGCCAGTGTCGCATCAACAGCGCGATCTCGCTCATCTGATTCAAGTGTTCGACAGTTTTGATCCGCTTTGGATCTGTGTTGACCAGCCCCTCGTACTCAATCACGACGATTGGCCGCGGCTCAGTCTCAAGCAACGGAGTCGCCTGCTCCCCAATCGAAGCCGCCAACGCCGCAGCTTCGGGATCAGTCTTCACAAGCTTCCGCAACTTGGCGAGCTGCGCAGCGGTGAGCGGACTGACATCGGGAATCGAGAATTCGCCGACTTCTTTTTTGTCATCATCAGCCGGGGCTTCCTGTTGCGGAGGTTTGCGAGCCGCCATCACTCGTGATCGTAGCTGCATTGCCAGTTTCGACAGCAAGGGATCGTCATCTGCGAGTGCCGTCGTTTCGCCCGGATCAATAGAAAGATCAGTCGCGACCGCCGCAACGACAGACTCCGCGTCGTTCTTGTCCCACCACTGCGTATAACGATGGTTTGCCGTGCGGATCGAGTGACCAATCGTGCTGGCCTTGCCGACGCTGGCTGGATAGGACGAATAGGCGCTGTCACGGATCTCGGCGGAAGGCTCACGAAGAATCGGCGCGATCGATCGTCCTTGGAGATGCGATGGAAGGGGAATCCCCGCGAGTTCGCAGAGAGTGGGATAAAGGTCAATCAACTCGACGAGTGAGGACGATCTCGTTCCTCTTGGCTGTGCCGCCCCGGGATGGCGGATGATGAGCGGTACACGGGTGTCGACTTCAAAGTTGGTGTGCTTGCACCACGAAGAATGATCACCAAGTTTCCAACCGTGGTCACCCCACAGAATGACAATCGTATTGTCCGCAAGACTGTTTTCGTCCAATGCGTCCAGCAGTCGCCCGATGTGCGCATCGGTGAAAGAAACACAGGCGTGATAGCCGTGCAGCAGTCGCTGGTTGAGTTCGCCCGCCCATTCGGTTGGAGCTTCGTCCGTTGGAATGTCGCCATAATACTTGATCTCACCGGGATTCAGGTTGGCAGCCCCGACTGGGTATCCGGTGGGAACTCCGGAATTCGGCGGCATACGAAAACCCTCTCGCTCGTAAAGCTCCCAGTACCTTTGCGGCGCGTTGAACGGAAGGTGCGGCTTCGTAAAACCAACGGCGAGAAAGAACGGCTTGTTCTCAGCCAACATTTTCGTATCAAGCGACACGTCGACGAAACTCTCCGAGCGACCGCCAAGCTGGTTGATCAATCGGACAGCAAGGTCCGCTCGCCCGCCATCGATGTACGCATTGTCTGCAACATCAATTGACTCAGTCACAGGGCCTCGTTTGGGGCCTTTTCCCGTTTCCAGAGATTGCTTGTCATTGCGATAATGCGTTGCGATGTTTTCAGGATCGACCCAATGAGTCTCGTGCGCGAGATCAAACCAACGGTCCCAGTTGTCGCCATCGACCGCGTCGTGTCCCACTCGTTCGTGATAGATTTTTCCAAGACCGACTGTCAGGTAACCATGGTTCTTGAGATGCTGGTTGAGTGTCGTCACATCCGCGAGCTTTTTCCGCCAGTCTTTAACGTGGTAGCTCCGCAGGCCGGTTGATTCGGGATAGAGACCCGTCATCAATGAGATGCGCGAAGCACCACAAACCGCTTGGTTGCAGTAAGCACGATCGAAACGCATCCCGCTGGCGGCCAGCCGATCGATATTCGGTGTGATCGCTCTGTTTCCATAGCAGCCAAGTTCCGGTCGCAGATCATCGACGGCGATGAACAGAACATTGGGCCGATCAGCGGCCAGCGCAGGGACTGAACAAGCTAGAACGAGAAACGCGGCACACAGCCAATGTGAAAGGCAGATTTGCGTCATGCCCTCGCCTTGTAGCAAGCGTTGGCGATTCAAATATCGTGATTTGCGATTCATTGTTTGTTGGCTCCGACCGGTTGTTTTCTGAAATCTCCGCGCACCTGCATCTGAACGGCGTAGATGCCTGTTCTCGCAGTGATGAGTAGAGTTCGTCCGTCGATGCCGCCGAAGGTCATGTTGGCCGGGGTTTCAGGAACTTGAATCAATGCGATCTCTTTGGCGTCCGGTGAGAACACTCGAACGCCTTCTTTTGATGTCGTGTACAGGTTGCCCGCTTCATCGAGCGTCAGACCATCCGAAAACCGTGTCGCCGCGATTTGCTGATTAGAAAGATTTCCGTCAGCACCAATCGAGTAGCGAAAACACATTTGTGATCGCGGATCGGCGACGTACAAGCTTTTGCCGTCACTGCTGCCGACAATGCCATTTGCGTTCTTCAGATCGTATCCGACCTCACGCACAGTTTTGCGATCCGGCGAGATGAAGCAAACGGTCGCGTTGACGGCTTCTGGCGGAACGACCTTCGCGCGCTGCTTGTTGGTCACTGGAATGGTGAAGTAGATGCCACCGGAAGGAGCAAGCCACAGATCATTTGGCATCCCAATCGGTTTGCCATCGCAAGAATCCGCGAGCGTCGTTTCTTTGCCGTCAACCGATCGCGACACGATGCGCCGCCCACCCACTTCGCAAAAGATCAATCGACCCTCGGTATCGACAACGATTCCGTTGGACGCCTGCTCGCCAATGCGAACCAGCTCAAACTTGCCGTCTTCAGACATGCGATGGAGCGTTTTGTTGGGGATATCAGAAAAGTACCAATTGCCGTCACCATCCCATGCCGGGCCTTCGGTGAACCGGAACCCATCAGCAAGTCTACGGACCGGGCCGGACGTGAGCTGTTCTGGCTTTAATTCTTTCGATGCTCGTGCCGGCACATAATCGACTTGATAATCATCAGGAAGTGGCGTGACATGGTTCTTCGCGGCCCATTCATCCCAAGCGTTTGACAGTCTTGCTACCGTATTTGGAAGCATGGCGACCAGGTTGTTCAACTCGGTACGGTCCCCCTGCATGTCGTACAGTTCCCACGGCTGATTCCTCAGTGCTACCAACTTCCACTGCCCATCACGAACCGCACGGTTCCCTTCGTGTTCAAAGAAAAGTCTGCGCCGAGCGACCGTCTTTCCGTCAAGCAATGGCAGGAGGCTCTCGCCCTCGTCTCGGTGGCTTCCAGCCGCCGTTTCCCGATCCTTTCCGGCGGCAGGATGCCGCCGATACGCAGCATCCAGCAACGTCGGTAGGACGTCGATGAGGTGTGATGGCGTGTCGTCGATCGCCCCGCGACGCGAGGATTTTTCTCGCATTCGCGCTGGCCAATGCACGATGCAAGAGACGGCAATGCCACCTTCGTGGTTGTAGTGCTTGTAAAGCCGCCACGGAGTGTTGGAAACATTGGCCCATCCCGATCCGGCACTGTGGAAGGTACCGGGCGATCCCATCTTCTCAATCTCGTGACCAAGATGAAGCTTGTTGTTCGGACTTGATTTCACATCGAATCCAAAGTGATCCCATTCCGCACAGGCTCCGTTGTCGGACGTAAAAATAATCAAGGTGTTCTCTAGCTCGCCACATTCACGTAAGCCGTCAAGCACGCGACCGATGTTCTGGTCCATCGAATCGACCATCGCGGCATAGATCGCCATGCGTCTGGCTAAATCGGCCTGTCGGTCTTTATCAAGCGAGTCCCACGGCGGGTTTTCAGCGGGCTCAGATTCGCCCCAATCGAAATGGGGGCTACGCGGAGTCAAGGCAGTGTCTTTCGGAACAATGCCAAGTTTCTTCATGCGATCGAATCGCCGCTGACGCGCTACATCCCAACCATCGACATAGCGGTCGGCGTACTTGGCAATGAGCGGCTTCGGAGCTTGCAGCGGGAAGTGAGGAGCATTGAACGCAACGTATAGAAACCAAGGCTTGTCAGGCGTCTCGCGTGCCGCATCCAGAAAATCGATCGCGTGGTCGGCGAGAGCGTCCGTTCCGTAGAATTCATCGTTTCCGTATCGCCGCGACTTTCGTTCTTCCGGCAAGCGCAAGTAATGATCCGCATCCCAGAATGTCTTCGCGCTGGTCAGCGTACCGTAGAATTCCTCAAAGCCGTGCTGAGTCGGGTCATCGGTTCCGAGATGCCACTTGCCAGATAGGAACGAACGGTATCCTGCACCGGAAATTTGCTGGGCGATGGTCCCTGCGTCCTTTGAGACTTGTCCTCGATAGCCAGGCTGACCGATGTCTTTGGTCATGTGACCAAGGCCCACGCTGTGCGGATACCGCCCGGTAAGCAAACTCGCACGCGAAGGGCAACAACGGCCTGTCGTGTAAAACTGAGTCAGCCGCAGGCCATTCTTAGCAAGTTGATCCAGATTTGGCGTTTCGATTTCACTGCCATAGCAACCCAAGTCACTGAAACCCAAATCGTCCGCTACGATCAGCAGAATGTTGGGACGCCGATCATCTTTCTCGGTGTTGGCGGTGGGCTCAGGTTGGCGAGTAAACTCCAGCCAGTCGACATTGAAGCCACCCGTATCGCCAACCTTCAGCGTCATGGTTTGGAGACCGGAAGAAAGCTCGACGCTGCCAAGATTCTCTGCGGTCGCCCATCGATGAGCACTGCCGGTATGCGGCAACGCGACCGTACAGCTCTGGTTGTTACCGCTGAAATGCAGCTCCAACGTTGAGTCCTGATTGTTCGCCGAGGCATGCCCAGACACGACGTAGCGGCCGGCTTGCTGAACGTCGATGGAGTATCGAAGCCACTCGCCCGGCGCGGTCCATCCCAGATAGAGCGATCCCGGTGGTTCTGCATCGCCTGAAAAGGTGATATCACCCGAAAATCGACCGTGCGGCTTTTTCGTAAAAGAAAGGTCAACGCCTTCGCTTCGACGAAATGAAGCCTCGTCATCACCACGGGATAGATTTAGCTTCCCGCTGCCCTTGTTCAGTGCTTCGGTGTCGTGATAAGCCACACCTTCACCACCGTGGTCGAATTCCTCAGCTTCAACGCGACCGGGCAGTTTGAATGGTGTTCCTGAAAACGGTGTGGCCTTGCGTCCGTCGGCTGCCGCAGTTTCCAGTTCGCGAATCCGAATGTTGCGAAATCGAATTTGGTGCTTGTGGTATTCCTTGTTGATGACGCGGCCAGTCACCGCGATGTTGCCGTGAACCTGTAAACCAATGATGCCCTTTCGGTCCATCTTGTCTCGCACGTCGGCGCACGCGATATCGTTCACCCACGTTTGGATACGGTCGCCAACGCAGCGGATGCGAATGCGATTCCATTGGTCATCCTTGAACGCGGCTTGGGCTTCGGGCTTTCCATCCAAGTCATCAAGAAAGACGAATCGACGCGCTTCGTCATAGACGCCGCCGCTGCGACCGGACTCGGCTTTTGCGATTTCGATTTGATATCCGTAAACGCGATCCTTCGGCAGAGT
Source organism: Novipirellula sp. (assembly GCF_041583735.1). Lineage (NCBI taxonomy): Bacteria > Pseudomonadati > Planctomycetota > Planctomycetia > Pirellulales > Pirellulaceae > Novipirellula > Novipirellula sp. The sequence continues at coordinate 15,030 of NZ_JBFHFD010000009.1, read as the reverse complement.
AATCGTCTTTGGCTGCTTCGGGTTCTTAGTGATTGTGACCTGCGTTCCGTCGTCAGCGATTTGGCTACGGACCTGAATGCCAGAATTCAATCCGGGATCGCAGTGCATCTCTAACTCCAATTCAAAGTCCGCGTACTCACGTTCGCTGCAAAGAAACGAATTGGGGCTCATTCGAACCGTGGTGCCGACGATCATGCCGTCAACGACTTCAAACTTGGCGGTGCCGCTGCGAACGGTCCAGCCGGTGAGATTCTGTCCGTTGAAGAGTTGATTCCAGTGATTAGGCTCGGCAAGAGAATGTTCGTCTCCGTATGCGACAGGGACGGTGACGCCGGTCATTACAAACAGAACAACTGCTGTAGAGAGATGGGTAACTAATTTTCGGTTTTTCATGCCAACTCCAATCCACGCATGGTGCCTGTAGCAGTGGCAAACTGATCGGTTTCTATTCCCAGTCGCTGCAGCACACTGACAAACAAATTTGGCAGTGGATAATCGTGGCTGCCACCAAGAGAGAGATGCTGGGCATGGCGGAATCCGCCACCCGCGATTAACACTGGTAGGTTGTTGTTGGCGTGTGAGTTGCCGTTGCCGAGTGATGTGCCGTAGATGACGGATGTTTGATCGAGCAGTGAACCGGCCCCAACGTCGGAATCAGCCAAACCTGCCAGCAGATTTGCAAGTTCTTTGAACTGGGCTTCTTCGATCAGTTTCAGTTGGTCAAGTTTTTCAGGCTGGTTGCCATGGTGTGTCAGCGGGTGCGTCCCAGTGTCGACGCCAGCTATGTTTGGCTTGGCGTCGTTCTGGTGAATGTAGATCGAAATCAAACGTGTCGAATCGGTCTCCATCGCGATGCGGGCCAGATCGAACATCACTCGAGTTCGCTCGATCAATGCGCCGGGGTCTTTGAAGTCTTGAGGCGTCTCCATCGATACTTTGACCTTGGGTTGCTGCTCCCACTGCTCACTCTTATGCAGGCGTTTCTCCAAGTCGCGTACACCGGTGTAGAACTGGTCCAGCTTCTCGCGATCCGATGGCCCGACTCGACGTCCCAACTGGCGAGCTCGTTCGCCGACGGAGTCCAAGATGCTGCGTCCGCTGCGTAGCTTGGCGACTTGAGCGTCTACTTCCTGTTTTGATCCTTGCACAAACAGTCTGCGGAATAGTCGCGAGGGAGATTCTTCGCCGGGAATCTGAACACCAGACTGCGTGTACGACAGGCTCTGCTTTGTGCCCACCGACAGTGCTAGTGAGGGAAATCGAGTCAGGTGACCGATCCGTTCTGCAGCGTACTGATCGACAGAAATGGAATTGCGGAATCCGCCCATCCCCGGATGCGGTGCTGCTGTAAGGAAGCACTTCTCGGCGGAGTGCCCTCCGTCGACCTCCGGATGCGAGACGCCTGAAAAGACCGTCATCGAGTCTCGGAACTTGTCCAGAATTTGCAAGTACGGTGACGCTTCGTAGTCGCGGCCGTTACCCTTGGGGAAGAAGTACTTCGGCAAAATGCCTTGATTCGTTTGGATTGCAATGAGGCGTTGCGTCCCTGCCGATGCTTCGCTTGCAGCACACGCCGGAGTCATCGCGTCGAGCAGCGGAAGCGCTATTCCAACGCCTAGGCCACGCAGGACCGTTCGACGACTGATTGAAGGTTGAGAGACTTTGGTCATGAGTTCGCTTCCTACTTAGATCGAAATGTGTTGCTAAGGACGACTTGCTGGAGCAATGAGCGAACCGGAAAACCATCGTCCTTGGTTTCAAGCAGAATGCCCTCGATAACGCTGCGATCGGCGAACGAGATGCCCGCACCGGTCGCGAATGTCATGAACCGCTGCGTCAAGTTGCGAGCAAGTTGTTCATCTTGCCCGGCGAGGTAGCGACGGAATTCGTGGATGTCTTTGAAGGCTTGCCCTTCCTGAGTCACGCCCGACGCATCGACAGGCAGCCCCCGTTTGTATTGAACCTTGCGAAGGGCAACTATCAAATCAACGTTCTCGCCCTTCTCGAAACTGCGATAGTGATCTCTCCACTTGCCCATCACGTCAAAGTTTTCTAGCGCGAAGCCCGGTGGGTCGATCGCTTTGTGGCAGCTTGCACACGATACGTCTCGGCTGTGTTTCGCTAACAGCTCGCGCACGGTGGTTGCACCTCGCGTGTCGGGTTCAATCGAACCAGCCCCCGGCGGCGGTGGCGATGGCGGATTTCCGAGAATACGATCCATCACCCACACACCTCGCAGCACCGGTGATGTTGTCAGACCATTGGCCGTCACCTTCATCACACTCGATTGCGTCAGGAGTCCGCCGTATGGTGAATCGGGCGGTAGTGCGACTGGTCGGATTGCTTGTCCCTTCACGCCGTCGAGTCCATACAGCGTCGCCAAACGCTCGTTAATCATCACGAAATCGGAATCGACAATTGTCTTCGCTGGCAGGTTGTCTCGAAGCATTTTTGTGAACGTTGCTTCGGTTTCAGCGACTCCCGAATCAACCACGTGGTTGTCCGAAAAGTATTCGGGAAACAAATACCGATCCGGCGATGTGTCGTGTACGTTTCGCAAATCAAGCCACTGGCCAGTGAAGTCACCAACAAAACGCTGCGATCTCGGGTCGCCGAGCATTCGATCAAACTGGCTTTTCAGTCCCGCGTCGGTCAGCAATTCTCCGGAGGACGCGGCTGCCAAAAGCTCTTCGTCTGGCAACGAACGCCACAGCAAATAGGAAAGCCGAGACGCGAGCGCATTGCCATCGAGTTCGCCGGTGTTCTCTTGCAGATACAAAAAGTCAGGTGAGCAGAGCGCGGCCTTATAAGCCAATCGCATCGCGTCCTGAAAGCACGCCTTGTCATTGATGGGACCTTTGGCGAACGCAAGACAACGCTGCACTTCAGATTCCTCCGGTGCTCGTCGATACGCTCGCTTCATAAATGACCGCAAAAGTCGCTCAGCATCTTCGAGTGGATGCTCCGAGACCACCATCATCATGTCAGGCGGCAACTGAAACGTTTCTCGAAGCCCGTGTTTGTTGGCGGTAAGGTCAGGCCGATTGAGCGGTTCGGGTGGGCGCAAGCCGCTGTCTTCTGTCCACTTGCGCATTGGCAATTCACCGAACAGTCGCCGGTAACTTTCGGAGGGCCACGTTTGACTATCCGCATCTCCTTCGCAAGATTCATCGGCGAATGGGCCTTCGATTTCAAACCAATCAACCGCGATGCCGTGACCACGATAGGTTTGCATGAACCCTTCGTGAGCTTCCCGTTGGCTCTTGGGATCCTTTTCTTTTGTTTTGAACGAAACCTGTCGATCGTCCATCGTCGCACAAAAGAAGTCCAGTAACTCGTTTTCGCGTTGCCACGCCGTGAATTCGACAATGCCTCCGTCTTCGCCTTCAGGCACATCGAATTTTGCCAACACGCGTTTTGCGGCGGTTAACATCCACGCGACTTGTCCTTCTTCGGGTGGCAGCAGCTCGCCTTTGTCCCACAGCGCCGCCCGACACCGAACGCGGAAGCGATACCATCCCGGAATTCGTTGCGACGTGTTGCGAATGTGTCGCGGCGTTTGCGCACTGTTGGGTTCCTGCCAAAACCAAGTCCACTCGGGCTTGTTTTCCAGGCTGCCGATTCGTTCGCGCCAATCCTTGCCGAGGTAGCGACCTTCTTCGCTGAACCACGTACGGACGGTCGTCGGCTTGGGCGCGGGTCGCAAGCGCATCGCACCGTCAATCGCCACTTCAGCGGCTTCCAGGTAGCGAGCGAGTTGCACATAAGAAATCTCTTGTGCCGCGGCCACATTGTCGAACCCGTGCGACTCCGGATCGGGAGGCAGCATCTCTTTGAGTTCCAACCACGGAGCTGCCAAAAGATCCCGCATCGTATTTTCGTATTCAATTGGATTGAGTCGACGCCCGCCGACTCGTCCGCGATTTGCATATCGCTGCATCCATGCTGCGTTCAGAGCTTCCGCCGTCTTCCGAACAAAACTCGCGATGTCTTCCTTGTCTGGCCGCTCCTCATCTTCCGGTGGCATTTCCCCAGCAGCAACGCGATCATGAACCTTCGCCCACTTCGCAAGATTCACCGGGTCATCAGCATCCAGCTTCATGTCGGCCAGAATCAACCCACCTTCTGCGTTTCCATTCTCGTGACAGTGAACACAGTGCTGTTGAATAAACGCATGACCAACTGGTGATCCAGTTTCGTCTTCCGCGCAAACTGCTGGCGGCAGCAGGCAATATCCGCAGATAATGCCCAGCCATGTGATCATGCGACTTGTCCGCATGATCTGCAGGCACAAACCGTAATCGTCCTTCGTTGTTACCGTATTCATGCGATAAGATCCTCAATGACCTTGCCGCCAAATTGACTCAGCTGCTTGAAACGGCCAGCGTGGTAGTAGGTGAGCTTGTTGTCGTCGAGGCCAAGGAGTCGCAGGAGCGTCACGTGGAAATCGCGAACGTGATGAACTTCGTCGACAGCCGTCATCCCTAACTCGTCGGTTGCTCCAATGGTGTGGCCTGCGTTGCAGCCTCCGCCGGCCAGCCAGATCGTCATGGCGTGAGGGTTGTGATCGCGTCCGTAGGCGACTCCTCCGCGAACACCATTGTCGGGTGTTCTTCCGAATTCACCGCACCAGACGATGAGCGTGCTCTCCAGCAGGCCGCGTTCTTTGAGGTCTTTGATCAATGCCGCAATCGGCTGGTCGACTCCGCGTACAAGGTTTCCGTGGGCTCGTTCGATGTAGTCGTGACTGTCCCACGAACCGTTGAACAGCTGTACGAAGCGAACACCTTTTTCGACCATCTTACGAGCCAGCAGACACTTTCGACCGAACGCATCGGTGGCGTCGTTGCCGACGCCGTACATTTCGAGCGTCTTTTGTGATTCGTCAGAAATGTCGATGGCGTTGGGCACTTCCGTCTGCATGCGAAAGGCAAGTTCGTAGCTCTCCAGTCGCGCAGCCAGTTCTTCATGTTGAGGATGCTGCTGAGCGTGACGGCGATTCATCGACGTGAGTAAGTCAAGGTTCATGCGCTGCCGCTCGGGCGAAATGCCTTCCGGCGGTGACAGGTCAAGGATCGGCGATCCCTTCGGTCGCAGCGGCGTGCCCTGATAGAACGCGGGAAGGTATCCGTTGCTCCAGTTCGCCGCGCCGCCCTGCGGATAGGAGATTTCCGGCAGGACCACAAAACCGGGCAAGTCCTGATTTTCGCTGCCTAGTCCATAGGTGACCCACGCACCTAGTCCCGGATCGCCGCCAAAGCGATTTCCGCAGTTCATCTGGTACATCGCGGTCGGGTGATTGACGCTGTCGACTTGGCAACCGCGAAAGAAGCACAGGTCGTCGGCAACCTCGGAAAGACGTTCCCAGTTGTCCGCCATGTCGGCTCCGCTCTGACCGTGCTTACGGAATTTGAACGGACTTTGCACATAGTAGCGTTTACCGCTTTCCATCGCGGACTTCATTTCACCTTCACGAGTGAATTCCTTGAGGTGCAGTTTTTCGAGCGCGGGCTTGGGGTCGAAAGTGTCGACGTGTGACGGCCCGCCTTCCATCATCAGAAAGATGCAGTTTTTGGCCTTCGCGGGGAAGTGACCCTTTTTCGGTGCAAGCGGGTTCGGCTTGTCATCGGCCCCAGAGTGTTCGGCGAGCAGCGAAGCGAAGGCAATGCTTCCCAAAGATGTGCCGAGACGAAACAGGCTTTCGCGTCGATTGAGGTAGTTCGTGTTCATGTTATTGCCAATCAGTACACATAGACAAATTCGTTGGAGTTGAGCATCACCAGACAAATGTCGGCGAGTGCTCGGATGTTTCGATTGACATCACTTGGTTGCAGGTCGGGTTCAAACTCGTGGTTGGAAAAGAGTTGTTCGTCGAATGTGAAACGTTCGCCCGTGTTCTCTTCCACCGCCTCGCGCTTTACCGTCGTCAGCACCGGCGGGCTGGGGCGAGCCTGCTGGGGCAAAGTGGATTTCAGCTTCTGCCAGTGAGCCATAAATTCGGTGGCTTCGTCGTCGAAGGGTTGGCGGCTCAGAACCAGTTCAAAGCAACGTCGGATCGCGTGCTCACTCTCTTGCACGTTGTTCTGGAAGTTATTGCCGTCGACTTCCTTCGACACTCGATTCGCCAGCGCCAACGCGCGGGAGTACGAGTTTTGTCCGTTGAACAGGCTGAAGACCTGTGGCGTGACGGTGGATGCTTCTCGCCGTTCGCAGGAGAAATCGGGAGCGGGCGAGTTGAAGACTTCCAGCATCGGGTGCATCAGACCGCGAAGTTTCATGGCGTAGATGCTGCGGCGGTGTCGCTGCTGCGGTTTTGGGTTGGGTATCCACGCCGGCGCGAACGTTCCCATCACCATCCGCGGCTGAAGTGCGACTTCGATGTTGATTTCCGGCCGACACGGGATGCCGCCGAGGGTTGGGTTCAATTCGCCGGTGACCGCGAGCATCGAATCACGCAGTTCTTCGGCGGATAGGCGTCGCGGACGGAAGACGGCGATCGACTTTCCCTCCGGATCGAGCTTCCCAAGTGATTCGGGATCGGGATGCGAACTGCTGCGTCGGTATGCTTCCGACAGCATGACGCGTCGGTGCAGCGATTTGAACGACCAACCCTCATCAACAAATGTCGCTGCCAGATAATCGAGCAACTCAGGATGCGTCGGTCGTCCGCCGGTGGAACCGAAGTTGTTGGGGTTTCCGGCGATCGGTGAACCGAAGTGCCACAGCCACACGCGATTGGCGATCACGCGCGATGTCAATGGGTTCGCGGGATTGGTCACCCACCGAGCGAACTGCGTTCGGCGACCTTCCACGTCCGTCGGAATATCGGCCGCCGCCTGATCTTCGATGACGCTCAACACCGCCGGAGTCACCAGCGGGCCGGAACCAAATGGATCGCCGCCGGTCAGAATGCACGATTCTTCCAACTCACCCTTTTTTGGATCTTTCGGCATTCGCAACGGAGCATACACCGCGTCGATATCGGGTGTGTGCCCGTTGTAAACCGAAAGTGCGACCGGCTGATAGCGGTCCAGTTCCCACTTCAATCGCTCCATTCCCTTGCGAGCGACCGTCATGCTGCCGATCTCGTCAGGCGTCAAACCAACGTGCTTTGACGGAAATTGATCCTGCGGAATACCCTGCTCGACGAACAGGTTACGAACGTGGCCGAACGGTTCAATACGTTTCTCGTTCTGAGCCTTTGCAATCGCCTCGTCCCAGCGCCGGCGATACTCGACAAATTCGGTATCGCCCTGCTCGATCTTCTCCGTGAACCACTTTTGTCCATTCTCAAGCAGACGCTCGTGTGTCCGAATCAGCACATCGATATGTGCCTCGCGCCGCTGCCCAAGGAATCGCTGTTCGTCGAAACCCGCGACGTTTTCCTTTTCGCTGAACGGGGTTTCGCGATCGGCCAGTTGCGTGGTCGCGAAGACTGCTTGAATGCTGTAGTAGTCACGCGTTGGCACGGGATCGAACTTGTGATCGTGACAGCGAGCACATTGCAGTGAGTGCCCCAGAAACGTCTCGCCAACGCTGTTGGTGACATCATCCAGAAACCGCTGTCGCGCGATTTTGGGGACTTCCATTCCGGTCAATTCCCACGGCCCCATTCGCAGAAAACCAACCGCGACCTGACCCTCCGGATCGTGAGGCATGATTTCATCGCCCGCGATCTGTTCACGCACGAACTGATCGTAAGGCTTGTCGTCGTTGAACGAACGAATGACATAGTCTCGATAGCGCCACGCGTTGCCGCGTTCGTAGTCGTTGGCAAATCCCGACGAATCGGCGTAACGCACGACATCCAGCCAGTGCTGCGCCATCCGCTCGCCGTAGTGAGGCGACTTCAGCAAACGGTCGACGACATCAGCGAAGGCATCTGTATCCGATCGTTCGTCATCGACGAACGCAGTGACTTCTTCCGGCTTTGGCGGCAACCCGGTCAGGTCAAATGTTGCTCGCCGAATGAGCGTGCGACGCGACGCCGACGGCGCGACTGAGAGTCCCTTCGGCAACGCGCGTTCGATAAAAATGTCGATAGGGTTTCGGTCGCGAAGTTCTGCATCAGTGAACTCGGTTTTGCGGATCGGCTGATACGCCCACAACCCTGCCGGGTCGTATTTTCGATTTGACCAGTCGTCGGCCAAACCGCCGGATGTTTTGACGCTAATGCCATCCTCGACTGACCAGGCATCTGTGTACTCCGCATGAATCGCTGCCTGTCGTTCTTGGGAAGGCCACCTGGCACCCGACTCGATCCAATCATGCAGCCACTGAAGTTGTTCGTCGCTCAACTTCTCCGATTCTTTCGGCGGCATCGCTGACCAGTCGTCGTGATCTCGCCGCGATGCAAGATAGATCGGACTTTCATCAGGTTTGTTCGGCACGACTGCAGACTCGCCACTATCACCGCCTCGCTTCAACGCGCTGGCAGATCGGAGGTCCAACGAACCTTCAATGAACTCTGGATCACTGCCGTGGCAGGCGACACACTTGTCGCGAAGTAAAGGAGCGATGCGGCGAACGAACAGAATCTCGGAGCGTTCAATGGCGTTGATTTCTTCGCCAAACGTTTCGGGCATTGGAAACGTAAACATGGTGAGAAGGACCGACATGACGACGGTCAATCTCGCAATACTTGAAAAACGCAACATGGTGTCGGCAGCCTCTCGCTGTTGGTCTTGCGCATGCAGTGGCGGGATGTCGTCGATGCGATTGATCGCGTAGCCCGACTTGCAGGTTTCGAGCTTGCGATTTTGCTTCGCCCTCCCGCCACGCGGGAGGGTCGGGCGCAGGGCAACTGGTCGGGGAGAGCCCTCTGCGGGCATGAGAGCCGGGCTCTCCCGGAAGGAACGTAGAGACAGTCTTTTCATTTTACGTTCTCCACCATCGGAGCCACACTTCGCCACGTGGGGCCGATTCGCAGTTCATCCACTAAACGGGCTGTCTTGCCTTCACTGCTGAGCAGGATGAGATCCAAATTCGCGTCCAATTGCACATCGCGCGTCACGACATGCCACGTCGCTGGTTCGGCATAGTCCAAGACATCCGATTCTCCGTAGACACGGAAATAGATCTCATCCTCGCCTTGCTTCCGTGCCACAATCTTGCCGATCCAAAGCGTGGTTTGTTCGGCTGGGAGTACCAGGGGACTGGTATGTAAAATGCCAGCACCTGTCCTGACGGTTGGTCGATAACCGGGGCCGTGTCCGAAACTGATCGCTTGACCGTCAAAATCGGCTGACGAACGCAATGTCAGTCGCAAACGTTCTCGCGGCTGATCGCTGTCCGTTCGACGCTCGGTTTCTCGAACCATTAGACTGAAGAACGCGACGCCATCGCGGTCAAGCCTGATCTGCTCCGCCAGAGGTCGCACATAGTAGACTCCCCCTTCGGGTAACTTGAGCGAACCAAGCCGACCGCCAGGAACGGGCCATGTAACGTTCATCTCGCCATGAACGATTTCAAAATGATCAGGCGAGAAATCCTCTGCCGGAAGTGTACGCTCCTTTGGTAAACGCTTTCGCCATGGTCCAGCCCAGCCTTTGCCAACCACGCTGTCTTTTAAGGGAAGGATGCCAGGCGAATAGTTGAATCCTTCATAGGCGGTCAGTAAATCAGATCGCGAAGTTGGATTCACACGCCGAATGAATTCTTGAAACCGTGGCGAATTCATTGGAACCGCACGCGGGCGGCCGCTTTTGTCGATGGCAATGCCTTCACCGGCCTGCAAGATTTTGGCTAGTTCGTCCGCAGCATCAATTGGCCGATAGCTGACTTCGCCATCCAGCACATGCACTTCCGTGTCGCCAACACGATTCACCTTGACCGCGAACTCCGTTCCAAGATCGATCACTTCGCTTGTCGGTGTTGTAAGCGTAAACCCTTCCGCTTCCTCCTCCGCTCTGACCACAACATCGCCCAACAACAATTCAGCACTGCCGGCCGATTGGAGCAGAAGAGAGGTTTCGCCAGTCATCACAATTTCTGCGCCGCCGTCAAACCGGATCACAGCTAGGCCCGACTTTAAATTGAGCATTTGCGATGAAAGACGTCGGCCCTCGGCAGGAGAGCCGCTTGCGCCCCAGGTGCAATTGTCCTCAAGTAGCACGGTTGCAATGTAGCGTTCTGCTGTTGACTGTGCGAAAAGGTTGCCACCGGCTGGCTCATGTACACGACTAGCAAAGAACCAAGCCAGCCCACCAAAAAAAATGGAAACCGCTACGGCGACCGCCAGAAAAGACTGCTGCCACCCCCAGGTGTTTACTTTCGGCACTACGGTTCCCGGCCTTCCGCGAAGCTCCGAAAGGACGTCCCCAACGAATTGCTGGCCGTCATTTTCGACAATTGAAACCGTGTCGTTGATAAATTGCTTATCGTCAAACGGTTGTAGGGCGAATCCAAGTAGCCTGTGCTCTTCGTAAAGGTCGCCCGCACGCACAAGCAGCTCGGAATCAGACGCCAACAAATCCTGCAACGAGGCTAGGCCCTCCTCGTCCAATTCGCCTTCCAGGAATCGCGTCCACAACTCGTCAAATTGCTGAGACATTAGACTGCCTCCTCGGCGAACTTCTTTTCGATACAGTCGTGCAATTTCTGCCGCAGAACGAACAAGTGCTTCTTGATAGCCCCAACACTCCGATTCGACCGCTCGGCGATCTCGGCCAGAGAGAGTTCCTTGGCGTAACGCAAGTCGAGAATGTCTCGTGCGTTGCCTTCGACCGTTTGCAAACACTCACGTAGGTGTGACAAACGAGCGAGTTCTTCAGCAACGCCTTCCGCTCGCCGATCTAGTTCCTGACTCAGTGCATGCGGCACGTATCGGCTGTGGTAGTCAGCCATCCTTCTAAGTCGAGTGCATTCAGCCATCAATTGATAGCGAGCGATCGTGAACAGCCACGCCCGAAAGTCAGTCCCGATCTCGTACTCGTCAATCCGATTGAAAGCCGCTACGAAGGTTTGCTGCGCAACATCATCTGCATCGCCGCCCGGTGGACATCGCGAAACAATCCAAGCACGAACCGGTCGCTGACAAACACGAATAATTTCCGCGAAAGCGTCAAGGTCACCAGCGACAACACGTCGAATCATCTCGTCCAAGATCGGGGGCGTTTCCATCTGCACCTCTAAAAAGCAGCCAAAAACTCAACAAAAACGTGAGTGTGCCCCAGAGATAGCAGTTCCTAAATGATGGTTACCCTAAAACTGCAACGATTAATCACACGCCGGCATGCATCCGTTCACGAATGAATCATTCTTGCGGAGTCATGATGCTATTCTACTCGTCGTAACGTGCGGGTCGTCATCACGTTTCATGATGCAAAGAATCTCGATAACTCGGCAGCGATAGGTTGAGGATCTGAGTGAGACGGGGTTGCGAGACTTTGCCTAACTCGGCAAGTTCGATCGTGTCCTGTGCCTCGCCGCGCCGCAGCATTTCGTCCATCCGAATTGCGAGCGCCATCAAATGTGAAACGAACTACAACGAACAATCGAAAAGTGAATCAATGTGACCAAACGTGTCAACGCAGCCGTGTTCAATGAGCAGATCGGATGAATTTGTTAGGAAAAAGAGGCCAATAACGTGTATACAACATTGAGAGAGAAAGTGCGAACGACTACGTTTGGAGCTCGGTTGCGAGAAAGACGGATGGAGAAGCGGATCACGCTTCGGAAGTTCGCAGGCATGATTGGGGTGTCGCCTACGTATCTATCCCAAGTCGAGAAAGGACACTTCAACCCACCGACGGCCAATCGCGTTCGGCGAATTGCCAAAATCCTCGGTGAGGACGCCGATCTATGGATTGCTCTTGCCGATCGCGTTCCGGAGGACGTTGACGGAATGGTGAAGCGGCATCCTAAGGACATGCCGGAACTGATGCGTCTGGTGATCGGAAGTACGCCCGGAGAATTCCAAGCCATTAAGGAAGCCGTCCGCAACATTCGAAAACTGAACGTTGCATAAGCGGGCCTCGTGGCACAGCAGAGCTCACTAATGGCTGTACCGCGATGAAGCGAAGAGGCTAAGCGACGATCCAAATCGGGCGAGCTCAAATCAGGTTGAACGCCCATCAATCAACGAACAGCATACGTCACAACTTGGGGAATCGTCACGCTCGCGTGTGTGTTCCTGGAGTCTCTGGCTGTTAACCCCAACGCGGTTTGTCTGTTGGGCAAGACAATTTTGCATCTGGTTAACAGATTACTGTTAACCCGCCCAGCAAACTTCCTCGAACTTCCAGATCGAAAAAGGCATTGATCGAACCGGACGGATATGCTGTAATACCTTACCGTTAATTGGTTTACAAGATTTAGCAAACCGAGACTTGTTCCGGAGACGGCTGGGATCGGGGAGCTAAATTTCAAAAAGCGAAAACTCTCGCGAACCAGTTAACGCCCGTCGGTCCAGCATGACCCGCGGGCGTTTCTCGTTTCCGCCCCCTTTTTCGCGGTCTTTCGCCACCACGGCTACCAAATCCCAAGTCCCAACTTTCGCGGAGAGAGTCCGGGCTGCCGAATCCAACCACCCAGGTTCGTCCCGCACCCCAGAGACAACCCCGAGAACTCTCTGTGTCTCTGTTTGACATCCCGGTCTCGGTTTACACGCCTGGGTCGGGCGATGGTCCGACCTTAGCCAACAAACAATTTGCCAGCTCGCTCCTCGATCGCATTCTCCTCAGCCAAGTGACCTAGCTCAGTTCGAATGGCCGCCTGAAACGGCTGGCTGTTGCTCATACCGAATGCCTTTGCGACGGAACTGAATGTCTCGGCCTCGTCGGTCCCTATGTGATCGCGAACCACCGCGACGATAGCGGCACGCAATTCTTCCGGCGCAATATTCTCGACCTTCCGAAGTGCCGCGTTGTCGGCATCTCGCCGGTTTCGCACAGGAAAATCCTTTTGTTGATAGCGATACAGAAAGTCGCCTCGCCGCTCAAGCTTTTGCTGGCCGGCCAACAACGTTGCAGCCGCTGTCAGCTTCCTTTTCAAGGAAGCGACAAGACGGCCGCGACCGAGAATCGAAATGCACCGACGTCCGGCTTCGTCGATGTGAATTGGTGATTCGATCTGAACGACTCGATCGATTAGTGCAGCAAGTTGGTTTTCTGCTAGATCTGCTGGTCCACCGTCGAAACCGCGGACGTCAAATGCTGCCTCTCGGTAAGAATTGCTGCCCTCCTTGTAGTCCTCGTCAGATTCGCAAACCTCGACCCGCTCCCAGAATGAATCTTCATCGATTGGCTTTACCGTTACTCTCTGTTGAATGACTGTCGCGGCCTCAGCTTCTGCTTTGTCGACTTCGTCCCAGTGTTTTTTCGCATCCGCGAGCGAATCGATCACTTTTGCCAATTGTTCTTCAGGTCGCTGGAACCAATCCGTGCTCCAAATTCGGTGGATAATCCACCCTCTCGACTCAAGGATTTGTTGACGAATTCGATCGCGATCTCGTACCCATCTGGCGCTGTGATACTGGGCACCGTCACATTCAATGCCCAGCAAGTATCGACCTCGTCTCTCCGGGTCTCGGATGGCCAAGTCAATCAAAAATCCTCCCACACCGATCTGATGATCAACATCAAGCCCTCGATTTCGCAGAGCTTTTGCAACTTGCTCTTCAAAAATACTGTCCGCGTCGCCGTGAGACTGCGTCGCATCCAATCGACCATGCTCCGCGTAGTTGAGGTACATCTTCAGAGCTGAAACACCTTCGCTCTGGGTGCGATTTAAGTCGATGTCGTCCGCTTTGAGCGAAGTGAAGACTTCGCAGGCAGCCGACGCACGGCTAATCAACACATTGAGGCGTCGTTCTCCGCCTTTGCGATTGAGAGGTCCGAAATTTTGGGCGAAATAGCCGTCTTGATCTTTTGCGTATCCGACAGAAATGAAGATGACATCCCGTTCATCGCCCTGAACATTCTCGAGGCTTTTTACGAAAAAGGGTGCCATTCCGCCGAAGGTAAAGAACTCCTCAACGGAAGGATTCTCTTTTCGACGAACTTCAAGCTCGTCAATGATTGCATCCCGCTGGGCAGCACTAAAAGTTGCGACGCCGAGCGACATTTGCGGACGCTTTTCTGCGTGTTCCATCACGGCGTCGGCAACAGCTGTAGCTTCATTTCGGTTCACCCTTGATCCGCCACGGTCGTACCATCCATCGGGTACATAGCGGAGTTTACCAGCAGATCGTGATCGAGAACACGGCGGCGCCGGGGGCAAATTGGATGATGGAGCAACGAGGTTCACACGAACTGAGCTTTTTGGCCCATGCCCTCAATGAACCGCGTGCTCACTTCGTCATGCCGCTGCTTCTAGGGTCGCTTTGCGATCACAGCGGTCGGCCGTGGTTTCAGTCCTCGGTCTATGAGTTCGTACCGGCCGTCGAAGGAATCAAGACAACCAACATCGGCGGCAAACCGATGTTCAAAGCCAACCTGCACCCGGCACACCGCCGAAGTCAGTCGGCTGCGCAAACGAACCCGCCTTCAACTGACCGGGGATCGCATCGCGGTCCGATGTCCACTTCGTTTATCAGCGCTAATTCAAGATTTTTTCCCTGCAAATTACGGTGCTCAATGGTTTGCTAGCAAAATTTAGCTTGTCGGAATAATCGGTAGGACTAGATTAGTTGTAGCACGAAACGAAGTCTATCAGCGCGAATTCAAGCCGCCACATTCAACCGCCAAGGATGCCGATTCATGAAGCGAGCCAAACCAAGCCGGGGACGACCACGCCAAACCGAAATCACCGAAGGCCAATCGCGAGCACTCGACGTACTGTCCGCCGCGATCGATCGCCATGGCATCGCACCGACGATGACCGAACTCGGCGACCGGCTTGGCATCAGCGCCGCCAGCGCCCATCAATTGGTTCTGCAACTGGAACGCAAAGGCTATGTCGCTCGCCAGCCCAGGAAGGCTCGCAGTTTGCGGGTGCTTCGCCGGCCGAGCCAAACGCTCGCATCGATGACGAGTGTGCCGATGCTCGGCGTGGTGAAAGCGGGGCCGGCAATGCTCGCAGAAGAGAATT